>JBOHWA010001011.1:0-1795 GCA_050735855.1 Binatia bacterium | reverse complement strand
GGTGTGGCGGGGCCGCCCCCCCATCCCCGGCGCCGAGGGACCGGCGCCCTCCACGGCGAATCGGGGCGGGGTGTCCATCGGCCGCGCCGGTGATTCAGAACGACGGGAAGGGGTCGTTCGGGCCGCGCAGCCGGTCGAGGGCGCCGGCGCGGCGCCACATGTAGCAGGAGTCCGGCATGCCCCCCATGGCGAGGATCGAGTCGGCCGCCATGGCCTGCGCGGCCCACTGATCCGACAGCGCGCCGCACACTTGTATGAAGGTGGGGTCGAACAGGAGCATGGCATCGAGCAGCGGGCGATCGGCCGGGTCGCCGCTCAGGCGGTCGAGCAGCGCGCCCGAGATGCCGCGAAACAGCGACAGGCCGGCGGCGCGCGCGGCGGCGGGGCTGCGGTCGACCCAGTCGACACGGTCGAGATCGTCGCGGCCGCGCTGCCGCTGCGCGGCGCGCAGCTCGGTGAGGGTGACCCCTGGCAGGGCGACGCGGGCCCAGGCGCGCAGCTCGAGGACACCCGCCAAGCGGTCCATCGGTCGCGCCACCGCCGGCGCCTGGGCGAAGCAGACGTCGGTGAGCTGCGCGAGCAGCTCGAGGTCGCCTTCGGCCTGCCGGCTGCCATCGACCAGCAGATCGCGCCGGAAAACGCGCTCGCCGGGGCGGCGCGCCGGGTCGACGGCGACAGCCCCCCCCGGCCCGAGGGCCCAGCCGACGGTCGCGCCGAGCAGCTGCGCCAGGGTGAGAATGTGCGAACAGCCCAGCGGCCCGCCGAGCGCCGCCGAGAGGCGGCGGGCGAAGTCGGCATCGAGGGGTGTGCCCAGCAGGGCGTCGAGCCGGCCGATCGGGTCGCGGCAGCTCTCACCCCCGGTCAGCGTCGAGGGCTCGAACGCGACGTTGGGTTGGCGGGCCGCCAGCTCGGCCAGGACCGGGCCGGCCGCGCCGGCCGGATCGATGACCGCGTCGAGCAGCATGTGGTGCACGATGCCAGGCGTGCCGAGATCGCCGCCGCAGGGCACGAAGCCACTCTTGCGCAGGTCGAGCAGCACCCCCTGCGCGTCGAGCCGCCCGTCGGCGCGCTGCGCCAGGGTGACGCTGAGCGCCCGCGTGTGCAGCGGCCGGCCGCCGAGGTCGAGATGCATCGCAGCAGCCTGCCGGGCGGCCCGACGCACTGCAAGGTGGCCGCACCCGCCCGCGGGCTTGTCGGCAAGGGCGCGGATGTGGTGAACCATCCCTGCGGCGAAGGAGTCAAAATGAAATATCGCGGGGCAGAGCACTGGTGGCGCGGGCGCGTGCAGCGGCGGCCGTGGTGGATGAACGGCCTGATGTACTTCTGCTTCTTCATGGCGGCGGTGCAGATCCCCTGGGACTTCCTCTTCCACTCGGTGGCGCGCGATCAGCAAGTCTGGTTCGGCATCATGTTCCACGGCTGGTGGGCGAAGCTCGGCGAGATCGCGCACTGGGTCGTGTTCGCCGCCGGCGCCTATGGCTTCTGGCACATGCGCGCCTGGATGTGGCCGTGGGCGGCGGTGTACGCCGGGCAGGTCGCCTTCTCCATGCTCGTCTGGCCGATCGCCTACCGCGGCGGGGTCGCCAGCGTCATCATCGGGCTGATCACGCTGATCCCGTTCGGCGGCATCACCCTGCTGCTGTGGCGGGCGCGGCCGCTCTTTCACGCCGTGCGCCAACCGCTGCGGGCGCGCTACGGCGAGTGGGCGCTGGTCACCGGCGCGTCGGCCGGCATCGGCACCGAGTTCGCCCGCGCGCTGGCGCGCGACGGCATGTCGTGCGTGCTGACCGCGCGG
>JBOHWA010001010.1:0-1709 GCA_050735855.1 Binatia bacterium | reverse complement strand
CGGCGCCGAGGGACCGGCGCCCTCCAAGCGGATCGCCGCACGGCGACGCTCCCCGGGCCCCACCGGCGCCACGTTGCCCGCATCGCGTCGCTCTTGGGCGCGTACCCCGCGCCGCAGCGCGGCGCGGGGTGTCTCGTCAGCGGCGCGCGGTCAGATTGTCGACGCTGGCCGAGAGCGCGTCGAAGTCCGGCACCTGCCCGTTCGGGGTGACGCGGTCGACCACCTCGGGCAGCAACTGCGCCAGCCCGCGCGTCGCGTCCGCCTCGCTGACGCCGGCGCGCCGCGCGATCTCGGCGACGCCGCCGCTACCGAAGACCTGCTCCATCGCGTCCGGCGTGAGCGGCATGTTCTGGCCGCGACCGACCCACGAATTGGCCTGCTCGCCGAAGCCGGCGCGCTGCAGCTGCGACAGCAGCTCGCCGAGGCCGCCGAGCCCGCCGCCGCCGCTCTGCCCGCCGCCGCTCTGTGCGCCGCCGCCGAAGACGGCGCCGAGCAGATCATCGAGCCCGAGCCCGCCGCTGCCCGCGTTCTGTGGGGCGCCCGCCTGCGGCGCGCTGCCGCCGCGGCTGCGCAGCATGGCCAGCACGACCGGCAGCAGCGCCATCATGATCTGCCCCATGCCGCCGCCGCCCCCCTGCGCCTGAGACTGATTGGCCGGTCGGCCCGCCGGCTGGCGATCCCGTCCCGCGTCGCCGAGACCGGCGAGGAGGTCGTCAAGAAGACCCATATCGTCCCTCCCGTGCAGCGAAGTGTGAGCGTCGCCTACCACAGTCGTCGGCGCCGCGACTACCGCATTCGGTGCCCAACCGGCCCGGTCACAACGCCAGCGACGGATCGAACCAGGTCAGGATCGCGCCGTTCTCCTCGCGCGGGTAGGTGTGCGAGAGGTCATCGATCGGACGGAAGACGATCTCGGCGCCGGCCTTCTCCAGCTCCTGGTGCGCCAGGCGGGCGAGAGCGATGGGAAACATCCAGTCGAGCACGCCGTGCACCAGGTAGATGCGCCGGCCGGCGGCGCGCGCCAGGTTGCCGTTGACCAGGTTGGCGGGATGGAGGACGCCGGAAACCGGCGCCAGATGGGTGAACGGCGTGTCCGGCTGCAGGCCGCAGAGGAGGGTGTAGGTGGCGCCGTCGGAGAGGCCGGTGAGGAGGATGTGGGTGCGGTCGACGTGCCAGTGCTCGGCGACGTACTCGACCATGGTGCGCAGCGCCGGGCTGTCGATGTCTTCGCCGGCCAGCGCCCAGGTCGAGCCGCGCGAGGTCGGGGCCATCAGCAGGCAGCCGCGGCTGCGCGCCTCGGTGAGCCACGACCAGAGAAAATCGTCGCCGGTGCCGCTGCCGCCGTGCAGCGCGACGACCAGCGGCCAGGGGCGCGCGGCGTCGTACGCCTCCGGGACGTAGAGCGAGAAGCCGCCGCGCTCGCCGGTGCGGCTGCTCGCCTTGACCAGGCCGACCGGCGGCTCGCCGCCGCGCACGACATCGGGATCGATGGCGCGCACGCGCGGGCGGGCCGACGGCTCGAGGAAGTAGAGGCCGACCGGCGGCAGCGCCTTGCGCAGCGGGTAGAGCAGTTCCTGGGCGCGGCAGTGCTCGCGCATGGCGGCCAGCACACGCGGGATCTCCTCGTGCGGCTGGCCGCCGCTGCAGAAATGATCGAGGGCCTTGGCGGCCTGCTCGGCTGCCGCGGCGAGCTGCGCGGCGAGCTCGGC
>JBOHWA010001009.1:0-1624 GCA_050735855.1 Binatia bacterium | reverse complement strand
CAACACGGCGCCGAGGGCCCGGCGCCCTCCACCAAGTTGGGATCGCGCTGGCAGTGAGGCAGGCCCGCGGTGGCGCAGGACGGTACGGAGAAGGCGGGACACGCGCGGGTGCGCCGGATTCAAACTGACCCACTACGGGCGACCAATGGCGCCGTGCTTCCGCACCGTGGTCGTCATGCGGCCCGCCGCGCCATCATCACCCACAGCGGGTCGGCGTTGCCCGGCGACCGATCGGCGAGGGTCACCGGGCCGAAGCCACCCGCTTGCGCCAAATAAAGCTGGATCAGGTGGGCGCGCTGCGTGGGATCGGCGACGTGCCAGGCCATCACCGCCTTGTTGGGAAAGCAGCGATGCGAGGTGGCGACGACGGCGAGCCCGTTCGGCTTCAGGACGCGGCGCACCGCGGCATACACCTCGACCGGCCGCGTGAGGTATTGGATCGAGACGGCGTTGAGCACCGCGTCGAACGTCTCGTCCGGGTACGGCAGCTCGGGCACCGCGTTCAGATCGTGCACCGCCAAGTCGGTGAGACGGGTATTGTGCTCAAGCTCGGTGCGATTCATCCCGAGGCCGGCGACGCGCTCGAGCGGCAGCTCCGGCGGCAGATGCGAGATCCACGACGACATCAGGTCGAGCACCGCCATGCCGGGCGCCAGCACCTCGCGATAGACTTGCGTCAGGGCCGCGATCGTCGCGTCGTCGATGTGCGCGACGAGGCGCGGCTCGCGGTAGAACTCGCGGTCGTTCGATTCGTCGAGGCGGCGGAAGAACTCCGGCGGGAAGCGGGTTGCGTCCATGGCGTCGATGGCGAGGCTATGCCGTACCCGCGCCGGCGAGATGCAGGCGCTCGGGGAAGTCGCTGATGATGCCGTCGACCCCCAGACCGGCGAGATGTGCGATGGCCGCCGGGTCGTTGACCGTCCAGACGATCACCGCCAGCCGGCGCGCGTGCGCCGCCGCGACGGCGGCGGCGTCGGCGAGCCCCCACTGCAGGTGCACCGATCCGGCAGCCAACGCCTCGGCCGCGGGCCACAACGGCGCCAGATCCGCGTCGTGCCACAGCACCCCGACGCGCGCGGCACCGGAGGCCGCGCGGACGGCGTGCAGCGCGCCGAGGTCGAAGGAGGAGAGGATCGTCGACGCCACCCGCCGGTGCCGCTCGAGCAGCTCGATCAGCGCCGTCGCGGTCGCGGCCCAATCCGGTGCCGGGCTCTTGATCTCGACGTTGAGCGCCGCCCGTCCCTCGGTGAGCCGCAGGACGTCGTCGAGCGACAGCACCGGCGCGTCGGCGTACGGCGGGTCGAACCAGTCGCCCGCCGGCAGCGCGCACAGCTCGGCCAGCGTCCGCTCGCGCACCGCGCCGCTGCCGCACACCGTGCGGCCCAGCTCGCGGTCGTGCAGCACGACCAACTGCCGGTCGCACGTCAGCTGCACGTCGAGCTCGATCATATCGACCCCGAGCTCCAGCGCCCGCTCGAACGCCGGCCGCGTCAACTCCGGCCGCGTCCCCGCCGCGCCGCGGTGCGCGATCTTCAGCCATGCCATGGCGGGAGCACTAACCCCGATCGCCGCCCGACGCCACAACCAAGCGCCCGCATGACGCGCGGCCATGGAGGGCGCCGGT
>JBOHWA010001008.1:0-13034 GCA_050735855.1 Binatia bacterium | reverse complement strand
GACCCCGGTCGCCCGCTCTGATCGCAACCCGTGAGGGCGGCACGAGATTCTCGTCGCCGCCCTCGTCGCCTCCGGAGCCGTCGCCCACCGGCGGCCAGGCGAGTTCAGCTTCGCTCAGCACCTCTCTTGGCGTCGGTGAATACCGCGGGGTGGTGTCGGGGTCTTTGCCGGGACACGCCACGTAGCCGGGCTGGGAGCGTAGGGACGGGGTTCGTTCATAGGGCGGAACGAGCCGCGCTCAGTCGCGGGTGGCGCTCTTCAACTCATCCGCCACCGCCTGGAGAATCCGTCGCGAGAGCGCGTCCTCGTCGACTGCGCGGGCGAGAATCAGTGCGCCCACCATGGTCGAGTAGAGCCGAATCGCCTTGTCATAGCGCCTGGACGCCACCCGCCCCGGGACCAGTCCCGCCAGGAGCTCGAGACCCTCTGCGAGCCTCCTCGTGAAGACACGGCGAACCTTCTTCGGCTGACGAGCGATGTCCGAACCGAGCGCCGCGACCGCGCAACCTGCCCCAAGCGAATCTCGATGGCGCGGCGACAAGTAGCGCTCGATGATCCCTTCGAGAGAATCCTTCCTGTCCTTCGCGCTCGCGTCGTGCGCCCATAGCTCGCGCGACGCGTCGAGCACCAGGCCCAACGCCTCCGCGACGACCTCCTCCTTCGATTCGAACTGGCTGTAGAACGCCCCGTGCGTGAGGCCGGCCGCCTGCGTGATGGCGTCGACGCCTGCCCTGTCGATCCCATGTGTACGGAAGAGCCGCGCTGCCGCGGTGAGGATCCGTCGGCGATTGTCGGCCGCCGCCTCCTTGGATACACGCATCGAAACAATTCTCCTCAGTTCAACTTGACTCGTTTGATTGCGCTCGTCATTATTCGGCCACCGATTGATTACGAGCGTGACCAAACCAGAAATTAGCCGCTGGCCGGGAAGATCGCAACCTCTTCGTGAGTGCCCGGAGAATCCGAGGCTCACACCCTCTAGCCTGTCTCACTCGTCAGTCGAAGGAGGACGGTTCCATGCTCGAGACCACCTGGAAGCAAACCTTCTGCATCCTCTGTTACGTGAACTGCGGCCTCGAGGTCGCGACGGAGGGGGGCAAGATCACGCGCGTGCGCGGCGACCGCGCAAACGAGCGCTCGCAAGGATACCTCTGCCAGAAGCCGCAGCGCTTGCAGTGGTACGGCGAGCACGCCGATCGTCTGACGACGCCGCTTCGCCGCCGCCGCGATGGCACGCACGAGCCGATCTCGTGGGAGACGGCATTCCTCGAGATTGCCGCACGCCTGAACGCGATCCGCGCCGAGCACGGGGGCGAGGCGTTCGCGTTCTACGGCGGCGGCGGTCAGGGGAATCACCTGGGCGGCACGGGATTCCTGGCGCTCCAGGGCGTGCTCGGCGCGAACAAGTACTTTAACGCACTCTCGCAGGAAAAGACCGGCGACTTCTGGGTGAACGGGCGGCTCTACGGCGATCAGCTCTGCCACACGGCGGAAGACGTCGAGCACACGGACCTGCTTGTGGTGCTCGGCTGCAATCCCTGGATGTCCAACGGCTTCCAGGGGGCGCGGAACGAAGTGAACGAGATCAGAAAGACGCCGGGCCGCCGCATGATCGTGATCGACCCGCGACGCACGGAGGTCGCGGACATCGCCGACCTCCACCTGCCGCTGCGGCCCGGCACGGACGCCTTCCTTCTCAGCGCGATGCTCGCGACCATCTTGCGACGGGGTGGCGAAGCGGCCGAGTTTCTTTCCCGACACACCGTCGGCTGGGAGGACGTGCGGTCCGTCCTCGCGCGCACGCCGATCGAGGCGTGGGTGGCGCACGCCGGCGTCGAGCTCGCCGATGTCGAGCGCGCGGTCGACATGATCCTCGCGGCGCGGTCGATGGTCGTCCGGGTCGAGCTCGGGATTCAGCAGAGCAGGCATTCGACGCTGAACTCCTACCTCGAGAAGCTGCTCTATCTCGTGACCGGGAACTTCGGCCGGCCCGGGACGAACGGTATACACACCTGGCTCCTGCCCCTCTTTCGCGACTCGCAGGGCGAACGCTCGAGCGTGACGGGCCAGGAGATCATCGGCGGACTCCTGCCGACGAACCGCTTCGCCGACGAGGTGTTGAGCGACGACCCGCGGCGCGTGCGCGTTCTCTGGGCCGACTCGACCAACCCGGCGAACACCACCGCCGATACCGCGCGCTTCGAGGCCGCGGTCCGCGCGCTCGATCTCTCCGTCGTGGTCGACGTCGCTTATACGGAAACGGCGGCGCTGGCGGACTACGTGCTGCCGGCCGCGGCACAGTACGAGAAGTGGGAGACGACGCTGTTCAACTTCGAGTGGCCGCGGAACTTCTTCCATCTCCGCGCACCGCTCGTCGATCCGCTTCCGGGAACGCTGCCGGAGCCCGAGATTTACGCCCGCCTGCTGCGCGCCATGGGCGACCTCCCCGGCGACGCCGAGCTCGCCGAGCTGCGCGAGCTGGCCGCGACGGATCGTGGAAAGATGATGGAGCGCGCGTTCCAGATGTTCGCCGACAACCAGAAGCTCGTGCCGCTGGCGGCGATGCTCCTCTACCGGACGCTCGGCCCGACGCTGCCGGACGGAGCGGCCGCGGCGGCGCCCCTCTACGCTGGCTGCCACCAGACGGCGATGGTGCACACGCGGGCGGTCCAGCGCGCTCTCGAGACGACCGTGGATCCGCCGCTCCTCGGCGACGCGCTCTTCGAGAAGCTGCTCGCCAGTCGCTCGGGGTTCGTCTTCACCGCGCACGAGTACGACGAGATCTTCCAGCTCGTGAAGCACCCCGACGGCAAGATTCACCTCGCCGTGCCCGAGCTGCTCGACTGGCTCGCGCAGCTCAGCCCGGCGGCCGAGCAGGACGATCCCGCGTATCCGTTCATGCTGGTCGCGGGCCAGCGAAGGATGCACAACGCGAACCAGATCTTCCGCACCCCGGCTTGGCGGAAGAGCGATCCCGACGGAGCGCTCCGCATCCATCCCGATGATATCGCCGCGCTCGGCGGGACCGACGGGGGCTGGATGGCGGTGTCGACGCGGACGGGGCGCATCGTGTGCCGGGTCGAGGGCGATGCATCCATGCGGCGCGGCCTCGTCGCCCTACCGCACGGCTACGGCCAATCGTACCCCGACGGCAAGGGCGGCCGCATCGTCGATGGCCCGCGCCTGAACTTCATCACAGCCCACGACGACTGCGACCCGATCGCCGCGACGCCCTACCACAAGAACGTCGCGGTCCACCTGGCGCCGGTCGTCGGCACCGAGGCGGAGGCGGCGGAGGCGGCGTCCGCACAAGTGCGCGCAGTCGCGGCGGCACACGCGAGCGCGGCATGAGTGAGCGACGAGCTCGACGTCGGGCGGCGCAACCACGACCTCAGGAGTGAATCCGATGACGACGGAACAGAAGACGCCGGACGTGAGAATGACCAGCGAGGGTCACATCTGCGTGATCTCTCTGGACAACACGGCGAAGAAGAACGCCATCACGCCGGAGTTGATGGGCCAACTGTCCGCGCACCTGACCACGTTCGAAGAAGACGACGACCTGTGGGTTGCGATCCTGGATCCGGCGGGCGAGCACACGACCGCCGGACTGGACATGCCGAGGTTCTTCGGTCCCACCGCCACGGCGAAGCCGATCCCGAAGGATCAGGTCGACCCGTTCGCCCTCCACCGGCGCACCACCAAGCCGCTGATCTCCGTCGTGCACGGCATCACGTACACCATCGGCATCGAGATGATGCTGGCGGGCGACATCGTCATCGCGGCGGACACCGCGCGGTTCTGTCAGCTCGAGTCGAAGCGCGGGATCGCGCCGCTCGGCGGTGCGCACTTTCGCTACCTCACCCGTACGGGCTGGGGGAACGCGATGTACCATCTCTTTCTCTGCGATGAGTTCGACGCGCAGGAGGCGCTGCGCATCGGATTCGTGCAAGAGGTTCATCCGTACGGCAAGCACCGCGAACGCGCGATGGAGATCGCGGGACGGATCTGCAAATGCGCGCCACTGGGGCTGCGCGCGACGAAGGCAGCGGCGCTGACGTACCTCCAGCAGGGCGAGCGCATGGCGGTCGAGGCCATTCCCTCTATCGAGAAGGCGGTCTTCGCCACAGAGGATTTCAAGGAAGGCGTGCAGTCCTTCATCGAGCGGCGCGAAGCGCGCTTCCAGGGACGCTGAATGCACGCTGGCGTGCAGCAGTGTGGGATCCGCATTGTCGACGACGTCACCGCGCGACGGCGGTGCCCGCGCGCTCGGTTGAGGAGAGATCGATCATGAAACCCGTTTGCTTGGTGATAGGTGCCGGTGCCGGCATTGGTGGCACGGTCGCTCGCCGCTTCGCCCGAGAGGGGTATCACGCTTGTCTGTGTCGTCGTAGCGACTTGGACGGGTTGAAGAGATCGGTGGATGCGATCAAGGGCGACGGAGGTTCGGCAAGCGGATTCCTCCTCAACGCCGTCGAGGCCGACTCCATCGAAGAGCGAGTCGCCGCCGTCGAGGCCGACATTGGGCCCATAGAAGTCGCCGTCTACAACCTGGGCGCCCAGATTGGCGATCGGGCACTGAAGGACACCACCCCCAAGGCGTTTGAAACCGGCTGGCGCCTGGGGACGCTTGGCCTGTTTCGCCTCGCATCGGCGGTGTGCCCGTTGATGGAAGCGCGAGGCAAAGGCACACTCCTCGTCACCTCATCGACAGCGGCAATGCGTGGGAATGGCGGTCAACACTCGCATGCGGCTGCCATGGGAGGCCGACGAATGCTCTGCCAGTCTCTCAACGCGGAGTTTGCGTCAAAAGGACTCCACGTCGTGCACATCGTGATCGACGGCGCCGTGGATGCGCCCGACACCTTGGGGAAGATGTTGGGACCGGAACGGTTCGAACAGCTCAGAGAGACCCGCGGCAAACTACACGACGGGCTCATGCTTCCCGCGCAGATCGCGGAGACCTACGTCCACCTGGCGAAGCAACACCGATCCACGTGGACGCACGAGATCGATATGCGGGCATTCTCCGATCGTGCATGGTGGAATCACTGAGGCGATCGAGTACCGCATGGAACGCAACGCGCGGGCCTGGAGAGGATCGAAGTGAATGATGAAGAAGCCGGGGGACGACCGATGACTCAATCCGACACACGCGATACCCAACCTTCACAAGACGTGGCACTGATCGTCGGGGGCGGCCCGGGCATCAGCGCAAGTTGCGCCCGGCTGTTCGCGAAGAGCGGCATGCGCGTCGGCATCGCAGCTCGGGACCCTGACAAACCGGTCCTGCAGGACCTGGAGAAGACGCACGGCGCGCTCCGATACGCATGTGATGCATGCGACCCAGCGGCCGTGGAGCTGCTGTTCCAGAATGTGGTCCGAGACCTCGGGGCTCCTACCCTCGTCGTGCACAACATCGACGGCCGGGTGGCGGGAATTTTTCGCAAGGGTATTGCCGAAGCCGATCCCCGCATGGCGCTCGACACACTTCGGAACTCAGCCTTCAGCGCGTTCTTGGTAGGGCAGCAGGCGGCTCGCCTCATGCGCGAGAACACACCCAACGCCCACGGTACGAAAGGGACGATCATCTTCACGAACGCCAGTGCGGCGCTGAAGGGATTCCCGCTGAGCGCTGCTTTTGCGATGGCATGTCAGGCGAAGTCGGGACTCGCGCAGAGCATGGCACGGGAGCTGATGCCGCAGGGTATCCACATCGCGAATGTGCCGATCGATGCCGCGATCGGCTGGACGCAGGAAGACGGCACGCGCGCGCACCGACTGGCGGGCACGACCGTCGACGACAACATGGCCGACCCGGACTGCATCGCGGAAACCTATTTGCAGCTGCACCGCCAGCATCGGTCGACGTGGGCGTTCGAAGTCGTGCTGCGACCGTGGGTCGAGAAGTGGTGACCAGGTCTGCGAGCGGCGGCTACGAGCCATAGCGCAGAAGAGCTTCCCCCATGGGACGCCAGACCGAACCGGGAACGGTTCCCGGCTTTTTGTGACTATCCGGGCTTGTTCGGGACAATCCGGGAAGACGCAAAAGCGCCTAACCCGGGTTGGCGGCGGGACTACGGACAGCCGCTGAGCGCATTGACGACGCCCTGCAGCACTTCGTTGATTGCGACCCGGCGGTCGCCGTCGGTGTCGAACCGCGGGCATGCATCGACCGCGGCGATTCCGAGCGCGATGTTCACCGCGACGATGATCTCGTTGACGGCGACGGCGCCGTTGCCATTGCAATCGCCGACGCAGGCGACCGGCGTTCGCGTCGGGGAGGCGGAGGGGCCGCTGGTGGCGGGGGGCGTCGGCGTGACCAGCCTGGTCGGGGTCGGACTGGACGACGCGGTTCGAGTTGGGCTGGACGACGCCGTTGGGGTCGGGCTGGCGCCGACTGCGGCGGTGGAGGTCGGCGTGGAGGCACAGCCGCAGCTCGAGTCGCAGCCGGTGGCGGCGGAGATCACGCACGATGAATCCCAGCCGGTGCCGGAGCAGCACGGCGCGTCGGCGCCGCACACGCAGGCCTGACAGGCGGGAATGTCGCAGCCGGGGCCGATGTGGGAGCTGCAGCAGTCGCCGCCCGGCGTTGGCGTGCGGGTCGGAGTGGGCAGGACGCAGCCGCAGCTGCTGCTGCACGTCGTCGCCGCCTGCTTGACGCAGTCGCCATCCCAGGTGTTGTTGCAGCAGTAGGCGTCGACATCGCAGACGCAGTCGCGGCAGGCGCCGTCGCCGCAGCCGGGTCCGGTCTGCGCGCTGCAGCAGTCGCCGGCCGGCGTGGGGGTGGTGGTCGGCGTCTCGGTCGCCAGGCAGCCGCAGGCGGCCCCGGTGACGTCGCATTCTGCCGCGATCTTCGCGCAGTCCTCGTCCCAGTGCTCAGCGCAGCAGGCGGGGCGCGTGTCGCAGACGCACGCCTCGCAGCTGTCGGTGTCGCAGCCGCCGCCGTCGTGCGCGCTGCAGCAGGTGCCGCCGGCGGTCCGCGTGGCCGTCGGCGTCGCGGTCGCCGGCGGTGTCGCGGCGCAGCCGCAGTCGGCGTTGCACGCCTCGCCGGCGCGGGTGACGCACACCGGGTCCCACCCCTGCGTCGTGCAGAAGTCGTCGCCGATGCCGACACAGGCCTGACAGGCGGGAAGGCTGCAGCCGGCTCCCTGGTGCGCGACACAGCAGTCGCCGCCCGGCGTCGGCACGACCGCGGGCATCGGCGTGTCGGTCGGCGTCGGCAGCGGTACGCAGAGGCAGTTCGGGTTGCAGGCGTCGCCGGCCTTCGCCACGCATTCGTCGTCCCAGCGCACCGTGGTGCAGTACGAGTCGATGGCGCGCATGCAGGGTTGGCACGCCGGCAGGTCGCAGCCGGGTCCGTTGTGCTCGGCGCAGCACTCGCCGCCCGGGGTCGAGGTGGCGGTCGGCGGACCGCTCGTCGTGGTGGCGGTCGGGGTCGGCGGGGCGGGGAGGAACGTCTGCGACTCGTAGGCGCCGATATCCGCGCCGTCGCCGCCGGCCGGGTTCGGCCGATTGGGATCGTCGGCCGGCCGGCGCTGCCGGCGCTGATCGGCGATCGCACCGCCGCTCTCGCCGCCGTCCAGTGCCGGGCTGTCGGCGAGCAGGGCGTGGGTGCGCGTCGGACCGCCGTTGCTCTGCAGCGGTCCAAGGCGCGGATCGATCGCACCGCGCAGATCGGTGGCGACGAACGCCAACCGCGTGGCGTAGCCGATCAGGTTGTAGCCGGCGGAGACGATCTCGATGTCCGAGTCGCTGAGCACGTCGGTGAGTGAGTCGTTGTCGGCGATGATGTCGTTGCGCAGCAACAGCTCCGCCGTGCCGTCGTTGATATGGTGCAGGCCGCCGGCGGTGCGCGGGCCGCGGGCGCGGTTGTCGGTGATGGTGCTGTTGCGGATGACCGTGCTGGCGCTGGTGAAGATGCCGCCGGCGCCCTCGGTGCCGTCGGCACGGTTGCCGCTGATAGTCGAGTTGACCACGGTCAAGTTGCCGGAACTGACGATGGCGCCGCCGGATTGGAGAATCGTCTCGCCGTCGCCGCCCGCCTCGGTCGGCTGGCCGGTGGCGCGGTTGTTGGCGATCGTCGAGTCGAGCACGGTCAGCGAGCCGGATCCGAACACGCCGCCGGCGTACGGCGCGGTGTTGTCGGTGAGCTCACAGCCGGCGAGCACCAGGCGATTGCCGTTGTAGACGACGCCACCGGCGCCTTCGCTGCGGAAGCCACGCGGCCCCTCGGGGATCGCCAGACCCCTGCCTCCGGTGATGCGCAGATCGCTCAGCGTCGAGTCGAAGAAGGTCTCGCGGATGATCTGGGCGCAGGTGACGTCGGCGCAGAACGTCTCGTTGTCGAAGGCGATCACCGGTGAACGGTCGTCGCCGGCGACCGTCAGCCGATCGGCACCCGGGCCGTGGATGCGCAGGCTCTTGACGAAGGTGAGCGACGCGGCGGGTCCAATGGTCCGCGGCACGGCGAAGAAGGTCGGGTCGAAATAGATGTCGCTGTCGCCGGGCGCGTCGGCGATCACCTGCCGCAGGCTGCCCGGCCCGGAGCTGTGATCGTTGGTCACCACGGCGGCCGGGCGCATTTCGACCGCGCCGATGTCCGAGTCGTCGCCGTCGGTTTCCGGCATGACGTGCGCGGCGTCGAAGGGGCGCGGCAGGCCGCGCTGGTCGGTGGTCGAGACGAACGCCTTGCCGGTGTCCAACGCCGGACTGTCCGCTCGCAGGATGTGCGTCGGGGTGGTGCCGCCGTTCGGCTGCAGGCGGCCGAGGCGGGGGTCGAGCGGCGCCGCGCTGTCGCCGTGTAGGTCACCCGCCGCGGCGAAGGCGAGCGCGCCGGGATTGCCGATCAGGTTGTAGCCGCCGGAGATGATCCCCTGTCCGTCCGAGGACGCGACGTCGGGGAGCAGTTCGTTGTCGACGTTGCCGGCGACGATGCTGTTGCGCAGGGTCAGGGTGCCGATGAGCTCGCGCCGTACGCCGCCGGCACTGCCGGTGCCGGCAGCGGCATTGGCGGTGATGGTGCTGTTGTTGATGACCACGGGCACGCTGGCGAGCGACCAGACGCCGCCGCCGTTGTGGGTGCCGGCCGCGACGCGATTGCCGCTGATGGTCGAGTCGACGACCGTCAGGCGGTGTGCGGTGCTGATGCCGCCGCCGGTGCCGTTGGCGAAGCTGCCGGTGGCGAGGTTGTTCGCCACCGTGCTGCGCAGCACGGTCACCGTACCGAAGTTCTCGTTCGCGATGCCGCCACCCGCCGCGGCGCGGTTGCCCTCGATCACGCAGTCGGCGATCTCGAGCGTGCCGCCGTCATTGAGCACCGCGCCGCCGCTGCCCTCGCTCCGCCCGTCGCGCAGCGTCATCCCGCGCAGGCTCACCGTGTGGCCCGGGGTGACGCGGAACAGGCGCTGATGGCCGTCACCGCGCACCATCAGTCGATGCGCTCCGGGCCCGGCGAAGGTGAGGTTCTGGTCGATCACCAACTCTGCGTTCAGGGTGATCGTGTGTTGCCGAGCGCCGAGCCGCTCGAAGGAGATGACGTCCTCGATCTCGGTCGCGGCAACGGCTTCGCGCAGGCTGCAGTGGCTGAACGAGCATTCGCCGTCGTCGGTGTCCTCGGTCGTCGTCACCAAGCGGCGAATCTTCTGGAATGCGCCGATGTCCATGCCGGTGCCGAACCGCCGCGGCAGGCCGCGCTGATCGACGGCGGGGAGCGGGTCGTCACCGCGATCGATCGCTGGACTGTTCAACAGCAGTCTGTGGGTTGGCGTCGGCCCCTTGTAGTCGCCGAGCGGTCCCAGCAGCGGGTCGAGCGGCGCCGCCGCGTCTCCCGCCTGGTCGTCACGCTGGAGGAACGGAATCGCGCCGCGATTGCCGATCAGGTTGTGGCCGCGCGAGTCGATGATGCCCGCGGCGACCTCGCTGACGTCGGGGACCGCCGTGTTGTCGCGGTTCGCCGCGATGATGGAATTGCGCACCGCCACGGTGCCGAAGCCGCCGCGCAGGCCGCCGGCGCTGCCCGGGCCCTGCGCCTGGTTGTCGGCGATTGTGCTGCTGCGGATGATGCCGCTGCGACTCCAGACGCCGCCGGCGTTGCGACCATCGGGGCTGGTGGCGCGGTTGCCGCTCACCGTCGAGTCTCGCAGCGTGAAGCTGTCGCTCTTGTTGTCGATGCCGGCGCCGACCGGGCTGCCGGTCGCCGTGTTGTTGGCGATCGTGCTGCGCGCGACGTTCAGGTGGCCGTTGAAGTTCGTCAGCGCGCCGCCGTAACCGCTGTTGGCATCGATCAGCGAGGTCGAGACATCCAGGGTGCCGAGGTTGAACACGCCGCTCCCGTGGTCGGCGGTGTTGCCGGTGACGCGGCAGCCGGACAGCGTCAGCGTCCCGCCGTTGACGACGCCGCCGCCGGCCAGCCCGCCGTTGCCGCCGGTGATGGTCATTCCGTACAGCGCGACGGAGGTGCCGGCATCGACCAGGAACACGCGGCTGTTGCCGTTACCGCTCACCTTCAGCAGGTGCGCGCCGGGGCCGAAGATGCTCACGTCCTTACCGAGCCGCAGCTCGCTGCCGCCGAGCACGATGGTCTGCGCGGTGTCGAACACGGGCGCGAAACGGATCTCATCGCCCGCCGCCGCGGCGGCGATCGCCTCGCGCAGACTGCAGTCGGTGGGGCTGCACGACCCGTCGCCGGTATCGGCGGCTGTGGTCACCAGGCGGATGGTGCGGCGCTCGAACGCCCCGATGTCGGCGCCGTCGCCGCCGATGGCGTTGGGGCGCGACGGGACATCGAACGGGCGACGCTGTTGGCGCTGATCCGTCGGCCGCGCGCCCGACGCGCCGCTGTCGATCGGGAGACTGTCGGCGGAGGCGAAGGCATGCGTCGGCGTCGTGCCGCCGTTATAGGCGAGCGGAGCGAGGCCGGGATCGGTGACCCCGATGATGTCCTGGCGGTGTGGTCCGAGCTCGACGACCCGGCCGCGGTCGCCGATCAGGTTGTGGCCTTTGGACACGACCTGGCTCGGGTCGTAGGCGTTGACGTCGGGACCAGGCAGTCGGCTGGCGGTGATGATGCTGTTTGCGATCTGCAGCCGCCGGTTGGCGCCGTGCAGGGCCTGATCGTTGTCGACCATGGTGCACGCGTCGATCCGCATTTCCGCAAAGCCGCCGATCGCTGTGCCGCGATTGTCGGCGATGGTCGAGTTGGTCAGCGAAACCACCTGCTGCGAGGCCAATGCGAAGACAGCCGACCCGAGCGGCGCATAGTTGTCGGTGATCGCGCTGCGTTCGATGGTCAGATAAACCGCACTCGAAAAGATGGCGCCGCCGCTCAAGCCGTTGGTCGCGACGTGCCCGGAGAGGCGACAGTCGGAGATGGTCATGTCGAGATTGCGCGCGTTGATGCCGCCGGCCGCGAGCGGGCTATCGGTCATGCCGTCGACGATCGACATCCCGCTGACATGAACCGGTCCCCCGGTGGCGATCATGACCGCCGTCTTGCCGCCGCCGGACAGCGTCAGGAGGTGCGCTCCAGGCCCGCGGATGATCGTCGGGCCGACGACGACCAGCGGTGACTTGACCGCAATCGTCTGCGGCGTGTCGAACATCGACGAGAACGCGACGACAAGGTCCTGGGTCGGCAAGGACTGCAGCGCTTCGCGCAGGCTGCAGTGGCGGCCGTCGCAGGTGCCATCGTCTTCGTCGTCGGCGCTGTTCACCGTCACCACGGAAGGCGCGGTGATCTCCAGGGCCCAGCCGCCCAGGACGCCGGTTGCGCCGGCCGAGTCGTCGGCGATGTACAGCGTCCACTTGCCGGTGGGATCGAGGCCGTCGAACACGCTGAGATCGGCTTTCGCGTCAACCAGCGTGCCGGGGCCTTCGATGCGGTCCGGCGTTCCCGGCTCGTAGTTGGCGGGTCGGAAATGGGTGACGTCCTCGCTGCCCGGCAGCGGCCCGTCGTCGGGCAGCGGCGATCCGGCGGTCTGATCGATGATCAGCGCGCTCCGATACGACGCCATCGTGCCGCCGGCGTCGGACATCAGCATCGAGCGCGCGCCGGTCGGACCGACGAGTATGATGTCGACGTCGTCCGGTCGCGCATGGGTGAGGAAGCGCAGATGGACGGCGACCTTCGAAGCGATGCGCGCTGGCACGATGGCGGTGATCTGCGACTCGGCCGTGGCCCCGTCGGCGATCAGGATCTCGCCACCCTTCTCGAAGGTGTGGACCAACGCCTGCGCGGCTTGCGGACAGCCGAGCCCGCACAGAGCGAGCAGAATCGCCTTGCCGGCTCCCAGGCGGGTGCTGCTCACGCGATCGTCTCCATCGGTCGAGACCGACGTGCCCAGCGCCGTTCACCGCCAGACAACCACAACCGCCTGATCGAAGTCTAGTGAGAACGTAGATCAGTCGATTGGCGGGTCGCGCGCCAGCAGCGAGAAGTCGGCGTAGCCACGCGCCGGGAAGTAGGCGAGGCGTTGGTAGTGCAACCTGTCGCGGATCTGCAGCTGCGCGACGTCGCCGGTGGTGATCGCATAGGCCGGTGCGAAGCGCCGCAGGAAGCTGACTAGCTGACCGCGGCCGCGCGGGTCATAGCCGCGCGTCACGATGCCCGACACGTCGATGACCGTGACGTCGCTGTAGTAGGCGAAGGTGCCGACTTCGTGCAGGGCGATGGTGGCGCCGCTGGGCACGTGCGCGTCCACCCATTCGGCGACCCGGCGATAGGCGTCGTAGCGCGCGCCGCCCCAGAAGGACGTGTCCGGACTGCGCAGGCGCTCGAGCTGCGCTGCGCTGCGCGCCACGCCATCCTGGACGACGAAGAGGAGGATCAGGGCGACCGCCAGCCCGCGCCACGCCTGTCGCACCGGCCAGCGCGCCGCGGCGCCGTCGAGCAGACTCAGCAAGCCGATCGCTGCGCCGGCGTGGAGGAAGAAGCGCGCGGAGTAGTACTCCCAACTGTGTTCCGGCGGGGGGGCGATCCAGCCATAGGCGCCGAGCAGGAGCCACGGGTAGCCGAACAGCGCGTACGCCAGCGC
>JBOHWA010001007.1:0-6988 GCA_050735855.1 Binatia bacterium | reverse complement strand
GCGCAGCGGCGGTGGCCGCGGTGGCCCGCCCGGTGGCGGCGGTGGCCAGGGGCGTGGGCGACGCCGGCGCACGGGGGAGGGCAGCGGCCATGTTCGGAACGATCAAGCGAATCGTGAAAGATAAGGGCTTCGGCTTCATCGTCCCCGACGACGGTGGCGACGAGGTCTTCTTCCACCGCACGAAGATGGCGCCGAAGGTCTACTTCGAGGACCTGCGCGAAGGCGAAGACGTCGTGTTCGAGGTGCGCAAAGGCGAGAAGGGCCCGCAGGCCTTCAACCTCAAGCCGCGCTGAGCATGCGCAGCGAACCGATGCCTGCCGTGCAGCGCGTCGCCCTGCCGGTCGCCGAGCACCGCTGGGCCGTGCGCCTCGCGCCGCTGCTCACCGGCGCGCTGGTGGCCGCGCCCTGGCTCGACTTCCGCCTCTTCCCGCTCGCCTGGATCGCCTTCGCGCCGCTCGTCTGGGCGCTCAGCCGCGCCGCCGACGGGCGCGCGGCGCTGCGGCTCGGGCTGCTCGCCGGGCTGGCCACCAACATCCCGGCCTTCTACTGGCTGGTCTACACCATCCATGTCTTCGGCGGCTTCCCGTGGGTGCTGGCGGCGTTCTTCTACCTCTGCCTGTCGCTCTTCTCGGCCACCCAGTTCGTCCTCTTCGCCTGGGGCTTCCAGCGGCTCGGCTTCGGCCCGCTGGGGCTCGCGGCGCCGGTGCTGTGGGTGTCGCTCGAGCTGCTCTTCCCGAACTTGTTCCCCTGGCGCATGGCCAACAGCCAAGTGCAGGCGCCGGTGCTGATGCAGGTCGGCGACCTGACCGGCCCCTACGGCCTGAGCTTCGTCATGCTGTGGTGCAGCGCCGGCCTGGTGCTGGCGCTCGCGCGGCCGCGCCGCTGGGCGCCGCTCGCCACCGGACTGGCGGCGGCGTTGCTGGTGGTCGCCTACGGGCTCGTGCGCATGCCGCAGGTGCAGCGCGCCATCGACGACGCGCCGGTGGTCAGGGTCGGCCTGGTGCAGGGCAACATCGGCATCCATCAGAAGGGCGACGTCTCGCTCTTCGATATCAATCTCGACACCTATCGCGAGCTGTCGGCGGGGTTGGCGGCGGACGTCGACGTGCTGATCTGGCCCGAGTCGGTGGCGCAGTGGTGGGTCTCGGTCGACGCCGTCGAGCTGCCCAGCAAGCACAACCCCTACGCGGGCGTCGGCGCCTATCTGATCTACGGCGGCCTGGCTTACGACTACGGCGACGGCGAGCGGTCGACGCCGTTCATGTACAACAGCGCCTTCCTCATCGACGGCGCTGGGCACGTGCACGGCCGTTACGACAAGCAGGTGCTGATCCCCTTCGGCGAGTACATCCCCGGTGGCGGATTGTTCCCCAGCCTCTACGACCTCAGCCCGCAGACGTCGCACTTCACCGCCGGCCCGGTGCTGCGCACGCTCGACGTGCCGGGACAGATCCGCTTCGCGCCGCTCATCTGCTACGAGGACGTGCCGGCCGGCATCGCGCGCGCCATGACCGCGCAGGGCGCCGAGGCGCTGCTGACCATCTTCAACGACGCCTGGTTCGGCCGCTCGATGGCGCCGTACCAGCACGAGGCGATCGCGCTGTGGCGCGCGATCGAGAACCGGCGCTACTTCGCCCGCGTCGGCAACGCCGGCGTCACCGGCGTCGTCGACCCCTTCGGCCGCGTGCTCGATCGCCTCGGCATGTTCACCGCCGAGACCCTGCGCGCCGACATCCGCCCGCTGCAGATCGCCACGCTCTACACGCGCGTCGGCGACCTCTTCGCCTGGACGGTGGTCGCCGCCGCCGCGCTCTGGCTGCTCGCCGCGCGCTGGCGCCGCCCGGCGCCGTAGGCTGATGAGCGCGCCGGTCGAGCAGGATCGCTCGGGTGTCTGGACGCTGCTGCTCGCCTGGACCGCCGGCTGCGTCGACGCGATCGGCTTCCTGACGCTCTTCGCCCTCTTCACCGCCCACATGACCGGCAACACCGTGCTGGTCGGCGCCTACCTCGGTTCGGGCGAGTGGCGCCTCGGCCTGCACCACCTCTTTCCCGTCCCGCTCTTCGTGCTCGGCGCAGTCATCGGCACGCTGATGGTCGAGTCTGCCCGCCGCCGCCGCGCCCGATCGCCCTACGCCGCGGTGCTGCTGCTCGAGGCGGCGCTGCTGGCGCTGCTGTTGATCGGCGGCACGGCAGTCCCTGACGCCCTGCGCAGCGCCGACACGCCACACTTTCTCCTCCTCGCCGCGCTGCCCGTGCTCGCCATGGGCATGCAGAACACCACCCTGCGCGCAATCGGCGGCGCGCGCCTGCCGACGACGTTCGTCTCCGGCGTGCTCACCGGCCTCGGCGAAGGGCTGGCAGGCTACGTCATCTGGCTGCGCGACGAGGCACACCGCGCCGGCTGGTCCGCCGCGTTGCGCGGCTCGAACGCCCATCCGACGCTGCGCAACGCCGTCGCCACCAGCGCGCTGTGGCTCGTCTACCTGCTCGGCGCTGTCAGCGGCGGGCTCGCACACTATCACTGGCGCCTGATCGCGCTCGCGCTCCCGATCGCGGCACTACTGATCGTACTGGCCGCCGAACTGTCGCGTCCGCGAGCCGATCGGGTCTGACGCGTGCGCGCCGGATCGTCGCCGGAGCTTCCTGCCACAACTCGTGCTAGGCGGCGATGGCGAGACGCTGCGCAACGGTATGTAGGCGCCGATCGTGGGTCCACAGGCGCGCGCGCGAAAGGCGCGTCGAGGCGAGCAGGTGCACATCGACCCAGCCGATGCCGGTGCCGTGCAGCCGCTGCGACTCGACCAGTGCGAGCGCTTCGCCGTATGCCGCGATACGCGCCGCTGGGAGCGCTTCCAGCAGTCCCAGGATATCGGCGCGCCGTGCCAGCTGGCCGCAGGCGAGCTCGCCGATCACGAAGGGATGGGCGAGCACCTGGCCGTCGAGCAGCGCCGACTGCAGCCCCGGATCGCCGCGCCGCAGATGGTCCACCCAGACCGAGGTGTCGACGAGCATCACGCCGTCTTCCCCCGCCGCCGCGGCGCCGACCTGAGTGCCGGCTCGCTTCCGCCAAGCGCGGCGAGGCGACGGGCGCTGGCGCGCGCGATCAGCGCCTCCAGGCCGGCGTGGATCAGCGCGGTCTTCTCGGTGATGCCGGAGAGGTCACGGGCGCGTTCAACCAGGTCGTCGTCGATGTTCAACGTTGTCCGCATGTGCATCAGTATGCACTTGTGATGCAGACGATCAATGGCTCAGTACCCGCGGTCCTCTCGCAAGACCTCGGCGAGTTGGGGCCGCTCCCTTGCCTCTCGGCGGTTTCGCGGCCGAGCGCGCCCGGGCGCTCGACCGCGCTGACGGCCCGCCGACACCCGGTTCCGTGCTTGACCGGGGGCTGGACTTTCGCGCCGGCGGGAATGCAGGCATGAGCTGGCGTCGGCGCGGACCGGTTTCCGCCCGCCACCGTGGTGGCACGCGCCCTGCTCCCTGCATTTTCACACGGTGTGCAGCAGGAGGAGCCCATGCATGGAGTTGCTCGAGGACTGTTCGTCGTCGGCTGGCTGGGTGTCAGCGGCAGCCTCGCCGCGGCGGAGTATCGCGCCGAGCCGGTGGTCGACGGAGGCAGCATCAGTGGCCGTGTCCTGGCAGCCGGCGACATCCCGCAGCTGCCGCCGCAGCCGGTCTACAAGGAGCACGGAGTGTGCGGGAAGGCGTTGCCCGACCAACGCTTGATGGTCGGCAAAGGCGGAGCGTTGGCCAACGCAGTCGTGGATGTCGTGGGGATCACCGCCGGCAAGCCCATCCCGCGCGATCGGCCCGTGGTCTTCGACAATGCGAAATGCCAGTTCGTTCCGCACGTGGCTGCCGGGGCTGTCGGGCAGACCGTGGAGTTCCACAACAGCGACCCGTTCCTGCATGACGCGCACGCCTGGCTGGGGACACGCACGCTGTTCAACATCGGGGTGCTCCCCGATCACACCGCGCGCCGGCCGCTCACCGACGCGGGGCTGGTGCACATCAACTGCAACGTCCGCCACACCTGGATGCACGCCTACCTATTCGTCGGCGAGAACCCCTATGCGGTGGTGACCGGCGCCGACGGGCAGTTCGCGCTCGACCAGGTGCCGCCCGGGACGTACACCGTGCGCGTGTGGCACGAGCTGCTCGGCAGTCTCGAGCGCCCGGTGACGGTCGAAGCGGGCAAGACCGCCACGGTCGATTTCGCGCTGCCGGTCACCGCCGTCGAACCGGCGGCCGCCCCGTAACCTTTGGTGCTCCGCCCGACGATCGCCAGGAGCAGGGGGAACGCTCAGGCGGCGACGAGTGCCGGGCGCTTGGCCGCGACGCGGTCGATCGCCATCGCCTTGCAGGGCAGCTCCGGGTACGCCCAGCGCACCACCTTCGCCTTCAGCCGATCGTTCGGGCCGAAATAGAAGCGGTAGGCGAGCGGCGACTTGTAGGTGCCGGTCATGCGCCGCGCCCACTCCGGGACGAGGCCCATCGAGCTGCGGATGCCGACCCAGCGGTCGAAGCGCTCGCGCCGGGTGACCGGCTGCTCGCCGGTGCGACCGGCGAGGAAGCCGAGGAACTCCACGGTCTGGTAGGTCATCGCCATCTGCGGCCGCATGCGCTCGACGTAGTCGTCGAGCTCGGCGACGGAAGTCGGCACCCAGTCGGCGCCGCCCATGCGGCCGATGACGGCCTGCTCGGCGAGGTAGCGGTCCTTCTCCGCGACGCTGAGCGGCCGGTTGTAGGTCTCGAAGGCGCGCATCACCAACCACGGGATGCAGGTGTGCACCCAGCCGATGAGCTCGGGGTCGAGGGCCTGGTAGGCGAGTCCGTCCGGCCGCTGGCCGCCGACGCGGCTGTGGATCTTCTTCACCCGCTCGATCACATCGGTGGCCGCGGCCGTGGTGCCGAAGGTCGTGCGCAGGACGTAGCCGAGCGTGTTGCGGGCGCGCTGCAGCGGCTGGGTGCGATACGACGACTGGGTGTAGACGCCGGCCATCACCGAGGGATGCAGCACCTCCATGATTATCGCCGCCGTGCCGCCGACTACCAGGCTGGCGAGGTCGCCGTTGATCTCCCACGAGATGCTGCCCGGGCCGCCGCCGATGCCGGGGTCGCCGGGCTCGCCGCCGTAGATCGCCGGCTCGTCATGGCGCCCGCCGGCCGCTTCGATCTGCTCCACGATCGATCGTCGGATGTCGAACATGGGCTCTCTTATAGCGTCGCGGCCTGGCGCGGCGCTACTCCGAACGCGGTGCCGACCCCGGCCTGGAGCGACCGGTCTCGCCCACGGCAATTCCCGCTGGCGCGGCGACCGGCGCCGTGTTCATCTGTGCGCATGTGCTACCGGATCGTTGCGCTGCTTCTGGTCCTTGCTGGGCCGGCCGGCGCCGAGTCGCAGGTCGAGCAACGCGCCTTCGAGGAAATCCCCAGCGGGGTCTTCATCCGCGGGGGCGCGACGACCATCAATGTCGACCCGCGCTGTCCGCAGGGGTGCCCCGAGTACCAGACCTGTCAGCAGGTGTGTGAGGATCAACCCTGCGACGACGGCGCGGCGCCCGGCAGCGCGTGCAGCGCCTGCACCTGGCGCTGCGCCGACTGAGCGATCTACGGGCTCACGCGCCGCCGTCCGACGGCGGCGAGGGCGACGACGGCGAGCAGGTTGAGCGCGGCGAAGAGGACGAAGACCGGGGTGTAGGCGCCGGTGGCGTCGAAGACGCGGCCGGCGAGGATGGGCCCGATGATCCCGCCGGGGACGAGGGCGAGCAGCAGCAGGCCGTAGACGCGCCCGAGATGCGTGAGGCCGAAGCGCTGCACGATGATCAGCGGGATGACGACATCCTCGGCCGCGGTGGCGAAGCCGTGCAGGACGAGGAACGTGGGCAGGGCGCCGCGCACCAGCGGGATGAGCAGCAGCAGCGAGGCGACGGCGATGATGACGAAGTTGCCGATCACGGCGGTGCGCGCGCCGAGGCGGTCGGCGATAGCGCCGGCGAGCAGCTTGCCGGCGATGCCGAGCGCCAGGGCGACGCTGAAGCTCCCGGCGGCTTCGAGGCTGGAGTAGCCGAGGTCGCTGAGGAAGGCGACGAGGTGGGTGTTGAGGCCGAGCCGGTACATGTAGAAGGCGACCAGCACGCCGAAGAGCAGCCAGAAGTCGCGCTCGCGCAGCAGCGCACGCCAGGCCAGGCGGGGCGCGGCGCGCTCGGCGTCCGCTTCGGCGCTGGGAGCGGGGCGGCCGACGAGCAGCGCCATCGGCAGCAGCAGGATCCACAGCACGGTGCCGATGCCGGTGAAGCCGGCGCGCCACGACGCGCCGGCGGCGAGCGCGGTGGCGACCAGCGGCACCAATGCGCCGCCGATGTTGGAGCCGATGTAGACCATGCCGAGCGCCAGGCCGCGGCCGCGGCGGAAGCGGCTGGTGACGGCGGCGCCGGTGGGCAGGTCGCCGAGGCAGGCGACGGCGATGCCGATGAGCAACGCGACCGCGTAGAGATCGGTCGGCTGCTGCAGGCGTCCGGCGAGCACCAGCCCGCCGCTCATCAGCAGGCTGCCGGCGACCAGCACCAGGCGCGGGCTGCGCCGATCCGCCGCCCAGCCGACCAGCGGACCGACCAGCGCCACGGTGGTGCTCATGATCGGGTTGGCCAGCGCGTACTCGGTCCGCGACCAGCCGAGATCGTCGACCACCGGCTTGAGGAACACCGGAAAGATGTACCCGCCGGTCCCCATGCCGACCTGGCAGACGAGGCAGGCGAAGACCACCAACCAGTCGCGCCAGGCCGGAGCGGGTCGGTCCATGTCGTTGGCCTGCAGATCACCACTGTTGGCAGAAAACAAACCCACCACTTGTGACGTAGTGGGTCAGTTTGAATCCGGCGCACCCCCTCGTGTACCGCTTTCTCGGCACCGTCCTGCGCCACCGCGGGCTTGCCTCACTGCCAGCGAGATCCCAGCCTGGTGGAGGGCGCCGGTCCCTCGGCGCCGT
>JBOHWA010001006.1:0-2475 GCA_050735855.1 Binatia bacterium | reverse complement strand
GCGCGCGGTCGCTGCCCGCGCGACGAAGCCCGCCGCCGCGCCCAAGGCGGCAGCGATGGCCGCGCCGGCGTACAGGGCGGACGAGCAGGTGGCGACGCGCGAGGCCTATGGCACCGCGCTGGCCAAGCTCGGGACGGCGAACTCGCTGGTCGCGGTGATCGACGCCGACACCAAGAACTCGACCTTCGCCGAACGCTTCCTGCACGCCCATCCCGACCGCTACCTGGAGGCCTACATCGCCGAGCAGAACATGGTCGGCGCGGCGGTCGGCCTGTCGGCGGCCGGCAAGATCCCGTTTGTGTCGACCTTCGCCTGCTTTCTCACCCGCGCCTACGACCACATCCGCATGGCGGCGATCTCGCGCGCCAACCTCAAACTGGCCGGCTCGCACTGCGGCGTGTCGATCGGCGAGGACGGGCCGTCGCAGATGGGGCTCGAGGACCTGGCGATGATGCGCGCCATCCCGCACGCGACGGTGCTCTACCCGTCCGACGCGGTCGCCACCGAGCGCCTGGTCGAAGCGATGGCCAACCAGCGCGGCATCCACTATCTGCGCCTGACGCGTCCCAAGGCACCGATCCTCTACGGTCCCGAGGAGAAGTTCCCCATCGGCGGCTCCAAGCTGCTGCGCCAGAGCGCGGGCGACAAGCTGACGATCATCGCCGCGGGCGTGACGCTGATCGAGGCCCTGAAGGCGCACGAGCAGCTGAAGGCGGCGGGCATCGCGGTGCGCGTCATCGACGCCTACTCGATCAAGCCGATCGACGCCGAGGGCATCCGCGCCGCGGCGCGCGCCACCGGCGGCGTGGTGCTGACGGTCGAGGACCACTACCCCGAAGGCGGTCTCGGCGACGCCGTCCTCAACGCGCTCAGTGGTGAGCCGGCGACCGTGCACAAGATCGCCGTGCAGGACATCCCGCGCTCCGGCAAGCCGGAGGAATTGCTGGCCCTCTTCGGGTTGGACGCCGCGGCGATCGTCAAACGCGTCCGCGAGATCCTCGCCTGAGGAACCAAGAGTTTCACCGCGGAGACGCAGAGTCGCGGAGGCCTCCTGCTCGAGATGCGTCTGGCCTGGATCTCTGCTTCTGTGCTGTCTCGGACCGGCGTACTTGAGGCGGGGCAGACACACGCTACCCGCGACGTCTCCGCGTCTCCGCGGTGAGCTCCTACTGCTCAACGCCGCCGGTGCGTGCTGCGATGGATCACGCCGCCGCGGCGCAGGGCTTTGCGGGCGAAGTTGGTGTCGTGCTCGGGCAGCAGGCCGACGTTGATGCGCTCGAGGCCGGGGTCGGCGTCGAGGTAACCTTGGCCGAAGTGGAAGTACTCCTCGACGTCGGTGAGGAACTCGATGCCGCCGCCGGGGACCAGGAGCTGGCGCAGCGCGGCGACGAATGGCGTCGACCACAGCCGGCGGCGCTTGTGGCGCCGCTTCCACCACGGATCGGGGAACTGTACGTGCACCGTGGCGACGCTGGCCGGCGGCAGCACCCCGACCAGCCAGGTCGCGTCGGCCCACAGCACGCGCGCGTTGGTCAACCCGGCGGTGGCGAGCTTGCTCTCGATGCGCCGCACCCCGGTCGACGAGATCTCGACCGCGTAGAAGTTGGTCGCCGGATCGGCCAGCGCCGCGACGAGCAGGAACTCGCCGCGCCCTGGACCGATCTCCAGCGCCACCGGATGGGGGTTGCCGAAGAGCTGCTGCCAGCAATCCGCGGGCAGGCGGAACGGCGGACCGGGCTCAGGCAAGGAGGCGGCCTCCGTCGACCGGCAGGACGGTGCCGGTAACGTAGTCGTTGGTGGCCAGAAAGCGGACCGCGTGGCTGATGTCGCGCGCGCTGCCCTCGCGGCGCAGGACGGTGCGGGCGATCTCGCGCCGCTTCGCCGCGGCGGGGAAGTCGTCGGGGAAGAGCACCGGTCCGGGGGCGATGGCGTTGACCCGCACGCGCGGCGCCAGGCTGCGCGCCAGCTCCTCGGTCAGGGCCACGACGGCACGCTTGGCGACACAGTACGGAATGTAGTCGGCCCACGGACGCAGCGCCGCGACGTCGGCCAGGGCGACGATGCAGCCCCCGCTCGGCTGGCGGCGCATCTGCGCGCCGATGCGCCGTGCCGGCACCCGCAGCGTCTCGAAGTTCAGGCGCCACATGTCGTCCCAGTCCGTCTCGGTGGCGCCGGCCAGCGGGGTGCGACGGAACACGCCGGCGTTGGCGACCCACAGATCCAGCCGATCGAACTGGGCGCGCACGGCGACCAGCGCCGCCGCCATCTGGCGGTCGTCGGCGGCGTCGGCCTGCAGCGCCAGCGCCCGGACGCCGCGCTGCTCGATGGCCCGCCGCGTCTCCTCGGCGGCCGCGGCGGAGGCGAAATAGGTGAAGGCGACGTCGCAGCCCGCCTCGGCGAGGTCGAGCCCGATGGTGCGGCCGAGGCGGTGGGCGCCGCCGGTGATCAGGGCGGTCGCCCCGCGCAGTTCCATCC
>JBOHWA010001005.1:0-1614 GCA_050735855.1 Binatia bacterium | reverse complement strand
TGCCGGTCGACGCTTCGCGGGTCAGCGACTTGACGATGAGCGGAAAGCGCAGCTTCTGCGGTCGCCGCACGGCGCGGCCGATCGGGAAGACGGCGAAGTCGGGCACCGGGATGCGATGATAGGCGAGCAGCTTCTTGGAGAGTCCCTTGTCGCGCGCCAGCATCAGACCGCGCGGATTGCAGCCGCTGTAGGGCATGCGCAGCAGCTCCAGGTAGCTGACGACGTTCTGATCGAACAGCGGCACGCCGTGGAAGTGCTCCAGCAGGTTGAGCACCAGGTGCGGCTTGACGTCGTCGATGCCCTTGCGGATGACGCCGAGGTCGCCGCCGACGCCGAGGTTGTGCACCTCGTGGCCGAGGTTCTTCAGCGTGATGGTGACGTCGAACTCCATCTTCCAGTCGACGTTGGCGACATCGTGCCCGGTGACGTCCTCGGGCGGCACCAGGCTCTCGTGCATGAGGGCGAGAATGCGCAGCGTCTTCACAGCCACACCCGGTGCCGCCCGCTGTGCAGGTAGTGCATGGTCTGCACGGCGACCAGGATGGTGAAGTCGAGCTTCGCCTGCTCCGGCGAGCCGCTCAGGCGCAGATTGAGCTCGCGGCTGCGCTTGGCGATCTCGTCGATCACCTGGTTGATGGTGTACTGGTACTCACCGGTCCAGCGCGCCACCAGCACGCGCACCTCCTTGCGCGCGCGGGCGATGAACTGGGTCGCCGACGGGTGGCCACGGTGCTCGGGCTGATCGGAGAAGAGGCGGCGCAGGTCGCGATCGTAGACGTTCGGGTAGTCGACCCCGTAGCGCTGCCGCTTCTCCCGATAGTGCGCCCGCAGCGTCTTGCGCAGGCGCGACAGCGGGTCGACGGTGCGCCGGTTGGTGACGCGCGGCGGCAGCGGCGCGATCTCGCGCATCAGGCCCTCGACGTACTCCACCTTCTTCAGCGCCGGCCAGTCGTGGTAGCGCTTGCGCCACGGCGACTCGGGCGTCAGCCAGACCGCGAACGTCTCGGCGAAATCCTCGTCGGGATGACTCTGCGCGTACCAGGGCTCGAGATGCTGCACGAAGCTGCGGCTGTGCGGCCGCGGCGTGTAGTACGCCGGATACTTCTTCGACGAGTGCCCGAAGAGCTGCTGGCGGCGCCGCCGCCGGCGCAGCAGATAGGCGTTGTCGAGCGCGTGGCCGACCTCGTGGCGCAGGATGCGCATGCTCCATTCCGCCGTGCCGCCCTCGACCTCGAGCATCTGCGCGAACTCGAGCCGCGCCAGGCGCGGGTGCGCCATGTAGAAGGGGATGGCGACGCCGGGGATGCCGTCGGGCGTGTACCAGTCGTCCGACAGCCAGAAGTGCGGCCGGAAATGCCTGATCCCGGCGGCGCGCAACTCGAGCCGCAGCTGGCGGATGCGCGGCACCAACTCGCTGCCGTCGATGCGCAACCCGAGATCACACAGGCGGAGATCGAGCAGCTGTTCGTCCGACCAGCTCTCCCACTGGGTTGCGGGCACCGGGCGCGGCGCGCCGCCCGCCGCCGGCGCTGCCACCTCCGCCGTCGCCACCTCCCCCGCGCTCTGCTCGGGCTCGGCCATCCTGCGCACGGATGCCTGGCACGGCGCCGCGGG
>JBOHWA010001004.1:0-2056 GCA_050735855.1 Binatia bacterium | reverse complement strand
CTGCTCGGGGGGGCCGACGAGCGCGACCACTGGTACCGCGCCTACCAGGTGTCGGAGGGGGTCGTGCTGGCGCAGCGCGACGACGATCGCGTCGGCGGCACGCTGCCGCAGAGCGCGCAGGCCATGCGCGACGATGGACCGGCGACGAGCGCGGGGCTGGTCGCGGACTCGGCGGCACCGGACGCGCGAGTCTTTGTCGACTTTCGCAAGACCGCGGCGTTTGCACCGCTCGCGTACCTCCCGCAGGCCGCGGCGATCGCCGTCGGGCAGCGGCTCGGGCTGCCGGCGCCGGCGCTCGGCTACGCCGCGCGGCTGGCGGGGCTGGCGAGCGCCCTCGGCCTGGTCTTCTGCGCCATCCGCCTCGCCCCGATCGGCAAGCGCGTGTTCCTCCTGCTCGCCCTGACGCCGATGGCGATCCGCCAGATGAGCCTGCTGAGCGCCGACACGGTCACCAACGCGGCCGCCCTCCTGTTGCTGGCGCTGTGCCTGCGGCTCGCGCAGCGCCCGGGCGCGCCGGCGACGAGGGCACAAATGGCGCAGATCCTCGCCTGCTCCGTCCTCGTGTCGCTGGCCAAGATCGCCTATCTGCCGTTCGCCGGCCTGGCCCTGCTGTGCTCCGCCGCGCGCCTCGGCGGGGCGCGGCGGCGCGCCGCGTTCGCCCTCGGCATCGTCGGCGTCAATGTCCTGCTGGTCGGTGGATGGTTGTGGCTGGCGCGCGACGGCTATGTGGCGCAGCCCATCGCGCCCGACGCCGATCCGAGCCGGCAGCTCGCCTTCATCCTCGGCGCGCCGCTGCACTACGCGACGATGTTGCTCGCGAACCTGCTTCAGCGCGGGGCGGCCTATCTGTACACCGGCACCGGATACACCCGCGATTTCCCGTCCGGCACCATCTGGCTGCACCTCGGCCTGGTCGCCGCGATGGCCGCCCTCGACGGTCGAGCGGACTGGTCGATCGACCGCTGCGGACGCTGGATTCTCGCCGGCGTCATCACCTCGACCTGGGCGCTGGTCATGACGCTCAACTATCTCGGCTGGAACGCGGTCGGCGCCGGTACCATCCACTTTGTGCAGGGGCGCTACTTCCTGCCGCTGCTGCCGCCGATGTTTCTGCTGCTGTCGAACCGCCGCCTGGCCGGCGTGCTCTGCGAACGGCAACTGACGTTTGTCGCCGCGTGCGGCGGCGCGCTCTTCGCCGCCCTCGCCATGCGCCACCAGGTCCTGCTCTGGTACGGCGGCTGACGCCGGTGCCAGTTGACTTGCCGTGCCGCGGTTGGCAGGAACGGGCGGACGTCGCGAGTGCAGTCCATGCAGCCCGCACACGGCAGCCCCACCGACTCCCGCATGCCGACCGCATCGCACCGCACGGTCGTCTACACCGCCATCACTGACGCCTACGACGACCTGAAGGAGCAGCCGCACCGGCGGGCGAACCAGGCGGAGTTCGTCGCCTTCCTCGACGAGCCGCGCGAATCGCAGACCTGGCGCACGTATCCGATCCACACCGCCTTCGCCGATCCGACGCGCAACGCCAAGATCCACAAGATCCTCTCGCACCGCTACTTCCCCGCGGCGGACTACACGCTGTGGATCGACGGCTCGGTGACCATCCGCGCCGATCGGCCGTTGCAGCGCCTGATCGACACATGCCTGGCGGAGTGCGATGTCGCCGTCTTCCGCCACCGCATGCGCACCTGCGTCTACCAGGAAGCCAGCGTCTGCGTGGAGCGGCAGCTCGACGATCCGGAGGTCATCTGGCAGCAGATCTGCCGCTACACCGCCGCCGGGTTCCCGCCCAACGCCGGGCTGGGCGAATGCTGCGTCATCCTGCGCCGCCACTCGCCCGCCGTGCGGGCGTTCAACGAGGCCTGGTGGGAGGAGATCGCCCACGGCTCGCGCCGCGATCAGCTGAGCTTCGACTATATCGCCTCGACGCTGGGGCTGCGCTACGCCGTGTTCGACGGCACCATCGCCGACAATCCCTGGTTCCGGCGCGCGCCGCACACCGTCCCGCGCGTGGTGACGGTCGACGCGCCGCCCGCCGACGCCGCGCAGC
>JBOHWA010001003.1:0-2793 GCA_050735855.1 Binatia bacterium | reverse complement strand
CCGCGGCCGGGGCTTCCGCCTGGCGGCGGGCCAAACGCTTGTTCGTGGCTGTTGACACCATGTCGTGGCTTACTTTACAAATTGTCACCACAGAGTACAGCGATCCGCGGCGCCCCGCCGCCAAGAGGAGACACGACCGTGCGCACACCTATTTGTGAGACCCTGGGCATCGATCTGCCGATCTTCGCCTTCACCCATTGCCGCGATGTCGTCGCCGCCGTCGCCAAGGCGGGCGGCTTTGGCGTCCTCGGCGCCGTCGGCTTCACGCCCGAGCAGCTCGAGATCGAGCTCAGCTGGATCGACGAGCACATCGGCGACCGCCCCTACGGCGTCGACATCGTCATCCCCGGCAAGTACGAGGGCATGGGCGAGGTCGACCCGCAGAAGCTCGAGGAGATGCTGCGCGCCGCCATCCCGGAGCAGCACCGGCAGTACGCCGACAAGATCCTCGCCGATCACGGCGTGCCGAAGCTGCCGAGCGGCGAGGCGATGCACGAGCTGCTCGGCTGGACGGCGGCGACCGCGACGCCGCAGGTCGAGGTGGCGCTCAAGCATCCAAAGGTCCGCCTGATCGCCAACGCGCTCGGCACGCCGCCGCCCGATGTGATCGAGCACGTGCACGCCTCCGGCCGCCTGATCGCCGCGTTGTGCGGCGCCGCCAAGCAGGCGCGCGCGCACCGCGACGCCGGCATCGACCTGATCATCGCGCAGGGCACCGAGGGCGGCGGCCACACCGGCGAGATCGGCAGCATGGTGCTGTGGCCCGAGGTGATCGACGCGGTGGCGCCGACGCCGGTGCTCGCCGCCGGCGGCGTCGGCACCGGACGGCAGATCGCCGCGGCGCTGGCGATGGGCGCGCAGGGCGTGTGGACCGGCTCGCTCTGGCTGACGGTGCAGGAGGCCGAGGCGCCGCCGGCGCAGGTGGAGCAGCTGCTCGCCGCCGGCAGCAAGGACACGGTGCGCTCGCGCTCGTTCACCGGCAAGCCCTGCCGCATGCTGAAGAACGACTGGACCGAGGCCTGGGAGAAGGAAGGCGAGCCCAAGCCGCTCGGCATGCCGCTGCAGTTCATGGTGACCTCCGACGCCGTGGCCCGCACCCACCGCTACGCCGACAAGGCGAAGAAGGTCATGTTCAACCCGGTCGGCCAGATCGTCGGCCAGATGAACCACGTGCGGCCGGTCAAGGACGTGTTCTACCAGCTCGTGCAGGAGTACCTCGAGTCGGTCGAACGCCTGCAGGCGCTGTCGGCCGAGTAGCGCCAGCCAGGGTTGCCTCGCACCGCGCTGGGAGCGCGGGCGGCCCGCCCGCTCTTCTCTTCACGTCCCCAAGCCGCGCGCTGTCGACGACCGCCCCCCGCCCCACGGCGCTGCGCACCGCAGGAGCGGGCGGGCCGCCCGCGCAGCGCGGCGCCGCCCGGGCTCCATGCGGCGGCCGATCGTCGGTCTCGCCTGAGGAGGCCTTGCTATTCGACCTCCGCACCGGCAACGATGCCCGGATTGTTCTCGAGGCCGAGCCGGCTCAGGCGCGCGCAGGGAGGGGTATGGAGCTCATCAAGGACGCGGTCGACATGTTTCTGCACCTGGACGTGCACCTCAACGACCTGGCCGGCAGCCTGGGACCGTGGTTGTACGCGGTGCTGTTCCTGATCATCTTCTGCGAGACCGGCCTGGTGGTGACGCCTTTCCTGCCCGGCGATTCGCTGCTGTTTGCCGTCGGCGCCCTGGCCGCAATCGACGGATCGCCGATCGTGCTGCCGCAGATCACGCTGCTGCTGCTGGTCGCCGCCATCCTCGGCGACGCGCTGAACTATTCGATCGGCTACCGGGTTGGGCCGCGCGTCTTTGCCAGCGACACCTCGCGCCTGCTCAACAAGGACCATCTGTTGAAGACGCAGGCGTTCTACGAGAAGTACGGCGGCAAGACGATCATCCTGGCGCGCTTCATGCCGATCATCCGCACCTTCGCACCGTTCGTCGCCGGCATCGGCCAGATGCGCTACGCGAACTTCGCCATGTTCAACATCGTCGGCGCGGTCCTCTGGGTCTGCTCGTTCACCTTCGCCGGCTTCTTCTTCGGCAACGTGCCGGTGATCAAGCGCAACTTCCACTATGTGATCGTCGCCATCATCGTCATCTCGATCATGCCGCCGGTGATCGAGTACCTGCGCGCCCGCCGCGCGCCCGAGAGCCACTGACCGACGCGCGCCGGCGCGAGCGCTACGGCGTACCGCGCGGGTGGCGCGGCAGGTCGTCGTCGAGGCGCAGCCAGGGCAGCTGGCTGTCGGTCCAGATGTGCTGCCCGGGCGGCAGCGACGCGGGCTCGTCGAGGCTGCCGACGGTGACGTCGATCGACTCGGGTTGCGCCAGGTCGACGAACGTCAGCGGCGTGCCGCAGGCGGCGCAGAAGGTGCGCTCGGCGCGCGGGCTCGCGCGCAGCACCGCCGGCGTCCCGGCGGTGACGGCGAAGGCATGGCGCGCGACGGTCGCCCAGGTGACGAAGGGCGCACCCGCGACGCGGCGGCACATCGAGCAGTGGCAATGCACGACGATGGCCGGCACCGCGGCCACCCGGTAGCGCAGCGCGCCGCAGAAGCAGCCGCCGAGGCGCACCTGCGCCACGGCGGGCGCCGGCGGCGCGGGGGGCGCCAGCAGCAGCGTCCAGCGCCGGCGCTCGAGCGCCGCGAAGCCGAAGCGCTGATACAGGCTGGCGGCGCGCTCGTGACCGATCTCGATCTCCAGATCGACAGCGCAGGCGCCGGCGGCGACCGCCGCCGCCAGCGCTGCCTCGAGCAG
>JBOHWA010001002.1:0-8802 GCA_050735855.1 Binatia bacterium | reverse complement strand
GCGTCCGCCCGGGTCGCGCCTACCCGTGTTGGATCGGTCGCGCTGGCGGCGGCGCTACTCGGTGAAGTACGCGGAGAAGCCGCGCCCGCGCCAGGCGAGCAGGTCGAGAATCGAGAGCGAACCGACCCCGTTGGTCGCCCCCTTCGCGTACGCCGGCGCCTTCCATTGCTGCGCCCGCACCGCGATGCCGCAGCGCTCGAAGGAGGTCACGTCGAGATACTGCCGCAAGCCCACTTCTCCGCACAGGTACTCGCGCGCTTCCAGCGCCTGCGCCAGGGACAGCATCCACGCCGACGCCCGCAGCGCGCTGCCGTTTGGGATCACCGCGGAGTCGCGCACGATTGTCCCGGTCCACACTCCATCCTGACGCATGAGCTCGAGCGGGGCGAGCATCGACGCCATGACGAGATCGCCGAGGGTGTCGGCGGGCTGCGCGAGCACCGAGCCGGCCAGCTCGAGCATGAAATCGACGTGAGGAGCCGCCGCATAGGCGTGGCGGAGGGAGCCGAGGTGTTTGCGCTTCCACTGATCGCCGTCGATCTTCGTTGTCTCGATGGGCGGGAAGCCCCGCTGGCAGGGTACCCGCAGGCGCATGCGCGCTCCGCGCAGCGGCGCGATGGTCGCGACGCCCTGCGGCGTCCGTCGCGTATACTGCGCGCTCAGCAGCGAGACCCACACGTCGGAATCGACGATCCGCTGAAAGAGATAGAGGGGCGCGAAGTAGCACGGCTGAAAGATCGTAAGGCGCGACACGGTCGCGTCTTCACTGCCATTGCACGGCGGTTTGGTCCAGCACCCGCCTCAGGCGTCCGCGCTCGCAGTCATCCCGCTCCGCGCCGCTGCGCCTGCGCGGAGGAAGGTCGCCGTTCCTCAGCCTGCGTGGAGCAGCTCGCTGAGCAGGCGGAAGCGATCCTCGAAGAGATCCTCGCCGTAGTCGGTGGCGAACAGGCCATGGCAGAGGCCGACCTGGGCGATCCACCCCCATGCGCTGCTCGCCTCCCCCAGGGCGCGCAATTCGCAGCGGAATCCGGACGCGTCCTGGGCTGCCCCGAGCTCGATGCCCAATCGGTACGCAGCGCGGAAGATCTCTTTGGCGTCTCCGGTCGGGCGCAGCACTGGGACGCGCCGACCGCCGCCGTCCGCGCTGAGAAATGCTTCGAGCCGGCGCCATTCCGCGCTCTCGCCGAAGGGGCGGAGCCCATCGCCCGTGTCCTGGTTGAAGACGCCATGCGCGAGGCCGATCTGGGCGACGACCGTGACGTCCTGCGGCCGCCGGTGCAGGCGCATCAGCCGGTCCTTGAAGCCAAAGGTGTCCCGTCGATAGCGGGCCTTGCGGCCTTCGAGCTGGAATTTGTGGAAGGTGTATTGCGGCGAATAGTCGCGGCGATGCTCGGCGTACGTATGCCATTCGTCGCGCGGGCGATCGAAGCGCAGCGCGATCACCAGGCACCATCCGAGGTCGGTGATTCCGTGCAGGAAGTCGACGTCTGCGGCAACCGTGTCCGGCATCGGACACTGCTGCAGGCACGCGGTGCGAAACATCTTGATGCAGCAGATGCGGCCGAGTAGACGGTCGCGCAGAAAGCCCGACACCTGCCCGACGCCCGGCGTCATGTTGCGGCGCAGCGTCTCGAAGCAGATCGGGTCGAGGATCATGTCCGCGTCGACCTGCACGAAGAACGGCGTCACCACACGCGACGCCCCCTCGTTCAGGGCGCGGCTGAACGGCGTGACGTGCTCGACCAGCACGATCTCGCGCGCCGGCAGGGTCTGCGCCTCCACCGAGCCGATGGCCGCCGGCGTCGTCGCCTCGCCGACCGTCAGGACGACGGCGGAGACGTCGCTGTCGAGTCGCGTCACGCCGCTCCTGCGGGACCCTGCGACGCCAGGATCGCGGCGTCGTGCATCCAGAGCACGTTCGATCCTTCGCTGCCGCACACCCGCCCGCCGACCCGCCGCTGCATGGCAAGCGCGGCCTCATTGCACGCGGCGACCTTGGCGGTCACGTAACGATAGCCGTCCGCCATCCCGCGCCGCGCCGCCGTCAGGTAGAAACGCGTCGCGATCCCATGCCGCCGACACTCGCGACGCACCACGATGCGGTGCAAGTGCAATGCCTCACCCTTGACCGAGAAGATCGCGAATGCCGCGATGCCGCCGGCGTCGGACGCCGCCATCGAGTACGTCCACTTGCCGGGCAGCTCGTGGAGGAAATGCTCGCGCGACCAGGGCTCGGCGAATGCGAGCGGGACCTCCGCATCGATCGACAGCAGGGCGTCGAGCTCGCGCTCGAGCACCTCGCGGGTCAACACGTCGATGCGCAGGCTCATGCGACAGGGATTGCGACTTCCACGCGTGACACAGGGGCGCCGGCCACTGCCGCGCCCGGCACCGCAGCCGCCGTACGGCGCACTCGGATCCCCGCCATGCGGTCAGTTACATCACCCCGCGCTGCGTGGGCAAATTGCCTCGCGGGGGGGGCGATCTGGCGACGACGCCGCCTCAGCCGTCGCGCCCGGTGTGGTAGCGCAGCAGGGCGGTATACTTGGCCAGCAGCAGGGTCGCGGTGCTGCGCAAGGATCCGATGGCCAGGCCCCAGTCGAGCTCCTGCTGCAGCCGCGCCCAGCGTTGGGGTGCCGCAGTGGTGCAATGTTCGAGCAGGTTCTCCGCCGTCGCCATCCGCTCGAAGCGGCGCCAGCGCGGCGATGCACTGCGCGTGATCCGCAATCCCGCCGGGAGGGGAATGCCGAGGGTGTGCTCGACCGCGTACAGCGCGCGATCGAGATCGTCACGGCTGCCCCAGTGGTCGGCGAGTGCTGCAAGGCGCTGGGGATCGAACGGCACACGGTGCAGCGCCCAGGCGACGTCGCAGAGGTGGAGGAGGGCGAAGCTCCACGGTCGGTTGCTCCACGCGTGCATGGCCAGGTGGAGGAGCGTCGCCTCGGGGGAGAGGATCTGGACGTCGACGCCGCCGACCGACGCCGCGGTCGCGTTGGCCCAGAGCTGGGCCGCCGGGACACGGATGCGCCCGGGCGGCATCAGGTGCCAGTGCACGTCGATCGGCAACAGGCTCTTGTCGTCGGTCACCAATGACAGCTCGTGGCTGAAGCGCTTCAATGCGGTGCGCATACAGCGTGTGGCGCGCGCCAGATCGTCTGCGTTCGCGGGCGCGAAGCCGAGGTAGCGGTCGCCACCCCACAGGCGGTATCCGAGCCCTTCGAGCGCGGTCTGGGCGGCATCGACGTCCGCTTCGCGCACCACCAGATCGAGGTCGAAGTAGTGACGCTGGGCCGGGCTGTCGTACACCTGCTGTGTCAGCACCGGTCCCTTCACCAGCAGGTAGGCGATGCCGGCGCGCCGCAGGCAGCCATCGACGAGCGCGAGGTCGCGCAGACCCTTGGCATTGCGCTCACGCGCTTGCTCGCTGGCCTCGCTCAGCTGTTGGCGCGCTGCACCTGGCAGCGACGCCCTGAGGTCTGCGGCGGCGACGCGGTCAGCGAGCAGCGCCGTCACCTTGTGGGCGGTGGCGCGCTCGAGGAGCCAATCCCAGTCGACGGCGTCACGGTAGCGCGACAGCAGGCGCGCGAAGACGTCGGGCTCCGGATGCAGCGCAGCGAGAAGGACGGCGCGGTTCGCGCCTTGAGCGGATTCGATCGACATCGACTCGGAGCGGTTCTGCCGACGCGTTGTATCCGAGGATGGCCGGGCAGCAAACCGGCGGCGACCCCGATTGACCGGGGCGTGGAAAAGGATGAAATCAAACCGTGCCCGTCTCCGAAGCGACCAACCGCGTGGCCGCGCGCGAGTCTGCGCCCCACGACCGGGCGCGCACCCGCCAGGTGCTCGACTGTGGCGGCGTCGGCGTCGAGCTGATGAGCGACGATGCGGCGGTGATCGATTTCGTCGTCGAGTACTTCCAGCCGTGGTTCCGGCCGACGTCGCGCGCCCCGGAGTGGCGCGTCACGGTCACCAGCGCGGCCTCGGCGTATGCCGACGTGCAGCGGCGCCAGCCCGGCGCTGCGCCGCCGCAGCCCTGTTTCGCGCATGACCAGCAGGTGCTGTCGCTGCCGGCCTGGACGTCGGGCGACGGGGTCGAGGTCTGCGACGCCGAGCGTTCGTGCTTCCTGCGCCTCAGCCCCGGTCGTGTCGAGCTGTGCGCCGACCCGCGCACGCGCCGCTGGCGCTTCACGCTGCTCTGGATCGTGCAGGAGATCGCCGCGACCCGATTGCGCCAGAACCAGATCGACCTCCACGCGGCCGCGGTCGAACGCGCCGGCCGCGCGCTGCTGATCGCCGGTCCGAAGAACGCTGGCAAGACGACGCTCTCGCTTCATCTGATGCGAGGGCACGGCTGCGATTCGATCGCCAACGACCGCAGCTTCGTCGTCGGCGGCGCGCGGGCGCGGGTGACGGGCATGCCCACGGCGGTCAAGATCCGCGCCCAGACCCTGGCGCAGTTCCCCGCGCTGCAGCGCGGCCTGCCGCCGGTCGCGCGGCCATACCTCTACACGCTGGCGGAGCTCGAGACCGCCGCGCCGAGCGCGGAGCGCCCGGAGGCGGTGGACTTCGCGCTGACGCCGAACCAACTGGCACAGCGGCTCGGCGCCGGCACCTGCGCGGCGGCCGCGCTCGGCGCGATCGTGTTTCCGCAGATCTGCGCCGAGGAGGCGGCGTGGGCGGTCGAGCCCCTGGCGGCCGACGACGTCGTGGCGGGCATCCATGCCAACCTCTACGGCGCCGCCAGCGGCGCGCGCCCGGCGACGCTCTTCGAACGGTTCGGTGGGGGGATCCATCGCCCGTCGCACGAAGTCGTCACGACGATCGCCGCTGGCGTCGAAGGGTACCGCGTTCGCTTGGGACGCGCCGCGTACGACGACGGCTCGCTGGGCGAGCGCCTGCTGCGGCTGCTGGCGCCGTGACCGCGGATCCGAAGGCGCTGGAAGCCGAGGTGCGCGCCGCGGTGGCGCGGGGCGGCTGGCGGCCGCGCCGTGTGGCGCTCGTCTCGCCGCTCGGTGAACGCAAGGGGATGCGCTACGCATACCGCGTCGAGACCGACGACGGCCGCATCGTCAAGGCGAGACACTTCGGCTCGATGGCCGAGGCGCAGCGCGTCGAGGCGCTGCGCCTCGGCCTCGAGGACGCCTTCGCGCCGGTGCTCGGCCGCGTCGGGGCCGTGCTGATCGAGGCGTGGCTCGACGGGGACATGCTCGCGCCGGCGGACGCGGAGGCGTGGACGCCAGCGGCGGGCGCCGTGCTGGGACGCCTGCACGCGCGCCAGCTCGCCGCCGGCGTCTCGACGGACGAGCACACCGCGCGCTGGAGCGAGGCGGCCGCGGCGGACATCGCCCTCTTGCAGGGCGCTGCGGCGCTGCCCGACGGAACGGCTGAGGTGGTGCGGTCCGCCGTGCATCGCCACGATCCCGGGCGGGCGCGGCGCGCCCTGATCCACAAGGACTTCTGCGCCGAGAATATGTTGATCGACGCGCAGCGGCGGCTGCGGATCATCGATACGGAGCAGCTCGCGGTGGAGCCGGCCGGATTCGACCTCGCCTGGACGTGGCATCGCTGGCCGATGTCGGCGCGCGCGTGGGAGCAGTTCATGGCCGGCTATCGATCCACCGCGCCGCCGGCGCCCGACGTAGCGCACTACTGGCGGATCGTGACCGGCTTGACCCTGGCGCGCGTGTTCTTCCAACGCATGCCGGCGCGGCTCGATGCACAGCTGGCGCGCCTGCTGGACTGCGTCGCCGGCGCGGAGCGCCCGGCGCCATGAGCCGCTCGATCGTCGTCCTCTGCATCCATGGCATCGGCCACTTGCGCGTCGTGCTGCCGGTGGTCGACGCGCTGTGCCGGCACGGCTGGACGGTCAACGTCCTGACCCACGCCAGCTTCCGCGGCCATGTCGAACACGCCGGCGGACGCTTCATCGATCTCTTCGCGCGTTACCCGTTGGAGGCGGCCGATGCGACGTCACGCCCGGTGCCGAGCCGCTACGTCACCTTTGCCGGCGTCTATGCCGAGCGGCTGGCGGCGGACATCGCCGGGCTCAATCCAGCGCTCATCGTCTACGACACGTTCATGGTCGCCGGCCCGGTGGTCGGCCGGATGCTCGGGGTGCCGTACGTCAATGTCTGCCCAAACCATGCGCTGGTGCCGGCCCGCACGCTCGCGGCGCTGCGCGACGACCCGCGCGTGGCGACGTCGCCGGAATGCTGGGACGCCGTCCGCCGTCTGCGTCAGATCGACGGCATGGCCGAGGCTCATCCGTTCTCGTACGTCGATGCGCTGAGCCCGTTCCTCAACCTCTACGGCGAGCCGAGGGAGTTTCTCGCCGCCGAGGACCGCGCCGCGTTGGAGCCGCTGGCGTTCTTCGGCTGTCTGGCGCCCGCGTTGCGGGAAGGCGGCGCGCCCGCCGTATTCCCGCCGCGGCGGCGCGGCCTGCGCCTCTACGTGTCGTTCGGGACGGTCGTCTGGTGGTACTTCGAGGACGTGGCGAGCGCGGCGCTGCGGGCCATCGGGCGTGCCTGTGCGGACCGCGACGTCGACGTCGTCATCACCCTGGGCGGCCATCCCCTCGCTGCCGCCGCGCGCCGCGAGATTGCGCATGCGAACGTCGCCGTCGTCGATGAAGTGGATCAGTGGGCGGCGCTGCGGGAGGCCGATGCCTTCGTGACGCACCATGGGATCAACTCGACGCACGAGGCGATCTTCCACCAGGTGCCGATGCTGTCCTATCCGTTCTTCGGCGACCAGCCGGCGCTGGCGGCGCGCTGCCAGGCGCTCGGGTTGGCGGCGCCGTTGACCAGTGCCCCACAAGCCAGCGTCGATGCAGCCGCCGTGCGGGCTGGCCTGGCGCACCTGCAAGAGGGCGCGCGCACCTACGCCGAACGGCTGGCGGAAGCCCGCGGCTGGGAGGCGCGAACGATGGCGGAGCGCGAGGCTGTCGTCGAGCGCCTGCTTGCCCTGATCCGGCCTGCCGATGTCACGTCGAATTGATCACGACATCGCGGGTCGACGGCGGCGGGCGGGTTGAAACCGCTGCTGCACATCGTCGTGCGGCGGACGACGGATTGGACCGACGAGGCGATCGTGCGGGCGCAGCTCCCGGACGGATTCGCGCCGCTGGTCGACCTGTGGAACGACACGTTCGACATGCCGTATCACCGCTTCCGGCAGCAGTTGAAGGAGATCGCACAGGCCAACCATGCCTGCGTCGATGGCGCGGTGGCGGCGACACTGGACGAGGTTCCACCCGGCGCGCTGATCGCGCCGGTCGACGACGACGACTGGTTCTCGCCCGAGATGGCCCGCGTCGTGGGCGAGCATCGCGACGGACGCTACCGCGGCTACCGCTGGCACAGCCGGTTCCTCGAGGTGCCACCGAATCTCGATCAACGGCTGGGCGTTTGGCGCCGCCGGTTGTTCCGCACCCCGCGGCCCTGGGTGTGTACGACGAACAACTACGTCATCGAGCACATGCCCGGCGTCGAGCCCATCGTCGACACCCACATCGACGCCAGCGCTTGGTTCGTCCAGAACGAGGCGCTGGTGAAAGTGCTCGACGCGTCGCTCAGCCTGCAGAACCGCAACCTGGCGTCGCAAACCGCCCTGTTGTTCCGCAGCGGCACGATGATGACCCGATCGCGGTTGGTGCGCCGGCACCGCCAGTACCGGGCGCTCTACGCGAAGCCGCCCCGCGCGCTGCCAGCCTGGTGCCGGCCGCCGATCGCCCGCATGGCCGCGCTGATGCACGCCCTTCAGGTTCGGCGCGGATGAGGGGTGGCCAACCGCCTGGGCGGCACCGCTCGTCGTGACGGCGATCGGCTCAGCGCCCGGCGCGCCACCGCGGTGGCGTGCCGCCGGTCGGTCCCACCGGTTGCGGACCGGGGGCGTAGCGGCAGAGCGTGCCGAGCCGGATGGTCTGGCGCAGATGCGAGGCGAGCGCGGGATGCTCGGTGGCGACGGTGTCGAGCGCTGCTTCGATGCTGCCGCTCACCACGCTGCGGGCGCGCTCGCGCGAGTCGTGCAACTCACGTCGCGGGGGCGTGATGCCGGGGCGGCGAGCCAGGGCATCCTTCTCGAGGGCCAGCGACGAGATGTCCATGTCCGGGTGGGCCAGCAGCACGGCCAGGCAGTGGAGCCCCGGCGTATCGCGCAGCTGCACGGTCGTGCCGTCGAACGCGCCGGTCCAGTATCGACCTTCCCAGCGCAGGAGGCAGGTGTCATCGAACGGTGCGCTCTCGTATGTGGCGGCGGCGGACTGCATCGCTGTTGTCGGCGTGACAGCCGATGGAACAGGTGTTCCCTGCCATTGAACGGGTCGTTGCGGGTGGCGAGCGTGGCCTTCCCGCTGTGGGCCAGCGGTTGATTTCGGCCCGGCCGCCGACTACTCCACTCGACGACGACGGGGTCACACAGTACGTCAATCGGGGAGTTGCTACTCGGCTCAGCCCAACCCTCACGCGACCGAGCGCCGTTGGCACGGCTGGGAGACTTCGCCGCGGTGTGGTGGGGCCGATGTGCGCGGACCGACAATGACAGCTGCCCCGTTTGATGCCGGCGCCGGCGGCGGCGATGCGACGCATGAGGATCGGCCGCCGCGCGCCGGTCGAGCGCAGGTCGCACAGCGCATGCGGCAGGCATTGCACGATGTGCTAGGCGGCAGCGGGCGCCTGGTTCTGCTGGCTGGCGAGCCCGGCGCCGGCAAGACGCACGCGGCCGAGGCGCTGGCGCGGCAGGCGCGCGAGGGCGGCGCGAACATCGCCTGGGGGCGTTGCTGGGCCGAGGAGGGGGCACCCGAGC
>JBOHWA010001001.1:0-3846 GCA_050735855.1 Binatia bacterium | reverse complement strand
AGGCGGCGCTGACCTGGCCGGCCGCCGCGAGGCAGGCACTGCGCGCCGAGCGGCACGGCGCCGCCCCGGCGGCGCCGGTGAGTGTGAGCAAGAGGGCGAGCGAGCAGATCGGGACGACACGCATCGTTCCACACTACACAGGCGGCGTCAGAGGTACGAGGGGCGATTGGCTAGCCCGGGGAAGCGCGCTTCTGGCCTGCGTGGCGCGCGGACTGCGCGGCGTCGAGCGCCGCCCGCCATGCGGCGCCGTCGATCACGTCGCCGATCGGCCGGGGCTCGTCGGGGTCACCAGCGCCGCTGCCGAGTTCCAGGGCCCACCAGCCGACGTCGTGCCAGGCGCCGAGCTTCCAGCCGACGCGCCGGTAGACGCCCACCGGCGTGAACCCCATCGCCTCGTGTACGCCGACGCTCGCCGCGTTGGGCAGCGTGATGCCGGCGTAGGCGTTGCGATAACCCTGCGCGGCGACTACTGGGAGCAGGGCCTGGTACAACGCGCGCCCGGTGCCGCGCCGGTGCGCATCGCGGTGCACGTAGACGGTGACGTCGACCGACCATCGATAGGCCGCGCGGTCGCGATGCCGGCTGGCGTATGCGTAGCCGACCGGGTCGCCGCTCGCGGGGTGGGCGATCAGCCACGGGTAGGTCTCGCCGACCGCTGCGATGCGGCGGCGCATCTCCGCTCCGTCGGGGGGATCGATTTCGAAGCTGATCGCCGTGTCGCGCACGTACGGTGCGTAGATGGCGGCGACGGCAGCGGCGTCGTCTGCCGTCGCGCGGCGCAACATCATGCAGGGGGCCCTTTCACCATGGGCCGGAGCCGGCGTTCATCTCCGGGCTAGAGCGCGTCGGAGCTGCCGGCGTCGCGCCGATGCGCTGGATGGATGACCTCAGGGCGCTCGCGGGCGCGCAGCGAGAGGGCGATGAGCGGAAAGATCAGGACGGAGAGGATGCCGGCGCCGACCAGCGCCGCCGCGTTCTCGGGCAGCATGCGGCCGGTCGCTTTGCCGAGCTCCGTGATGACCACCACCAGCGGCAGGGTGGTGGCGGAGAAGAGCGCCAGGATGCCGAGCTGCCGCGGGCTGAGATCGCGGCGGTAGAGCACCACCGGAGCGCCGCGCACGACCAGCAGGAGGACGAGAAACAGCGGCACGCGCACCAGGCTGCTGGGGCTGGCGAAGAGCGCGGCGAGGTCGACCTGGGCGCCGCTGGTGACGAAGAAGATCGGGATCAGGAAGCCGAAGCCGAGCGCGTCGAGCTTCTGGCGGAAGGGCTCGGCGCCCGGTCCGCGCGACACCAGGCCGACCAGGCTACCGGCGGCGAAGGCGCCGAGCAGAATGTCGAGCCCGAGGAAATCGGCCAGCACGACGAGCCCGCCGAGCAGCAGCATCGACAGGCGGATCGGCAACTGGCTGGTGCTCTGCAGGGTGCGTGACAACAGCTCGATGACCCGCGGCGGCCGCAGCCGCAGGGCGACGACCGCGCAGGCGACGGCGATGAACACGAAGGTCGCCAGCAGACCGGAGCGTATGGCGACGCCCTGATCGCCGGTGATGATGAGCGAGAACAGCACGATCGGTCCGAACTCGCCGATGGCGCCGGCGCCGAGGACGAAGCGGCCGAACTCGGTCTCGAGCTCGCCGGCTTCGCGCAGGATCGGCAGCAGGGTGCCGATCGCGGTGGTGCTCAGGGCGACGGCGACGAGGACGGGATCCGACACCAGCCCGGCGGCGGCCAGCGTGAAGGTCGATGCCAGCGCCAGCGCGACGGACAGCAGCCAGCCGCCGCCGCCCAGGCGCAGCGGCCGGCCGCGCAGGGTGGAGAAGTCGAGGTCCATCCCGGCCAGGAAGAAGAGAAACGACAGGCCGAGCGCCCCCAGGGTCTTCAGGCTGCCCTCGGCCGCCACCAGGTCGAGCACCTGAGGTCCGACGATGATGCCGAAGGTCAGCTCGAGCACGACCAGCGGCAACCGCAGGCGGATGGGCAGCTCGTTGAACAGCGGCGCGATGGCCGCGACCAGCAGCACGATCAGCAGGGCGTGGGGATGGTCGAGCATGCGTCACTCTCCGCGCGGCTCGTAGCGCTCGGCCGTGACCTGGATCTCGGCGCGGGCCCACACCGACAGCGCCACCGGTTCGCCGAGGGCGGTCGCGCTGCGCGCCTCGACGGCGCGCACGTCGGCCGGGGTGAGGACGCGCGGCCCGACCACCTCGGCGCGCACGCGCCAGCCGGTGTCTCCGGGGACCGCATCGAGCGCGGCGGTGAACATGTCCGGCACGATCTCGAGGTTGGTGCGCACCACCTGCTCGACCTCGGCCCGACGCCGCTCCTCTTCTGGCGTGGCGGGGCCGAAGTGCGCGTCGCCGAACAGGATGCGGCCCTTGGACGTGATGTCGGTCGAGGTCGTCTTGCGCACCACGACGCGCAGGCTGGGGTCGGCGAGCCGCGCGCGCAGCATGGTCTCGAAGCGGCCGACGTCCTCCGGGCTCGGGGCGCGCGGGCTCTGGATGGTGATGACAAAGACCGGCCGCGCCGGCAGGCGGACGAGCTCGATGTCGTGGAAGACGATATCGGGGCGCGTCGCCGCGACCTCGCGCGCCACCTGCTCGGCCTGCTGCAGCTGCCGCATGCCCGGCGCCAGCGGCGCCTCGGTCACCTTGCCGTTGAGGCTGAGATACGGGCGCACGTTGGTCGAGCCGGTGGCCGACACGTCCTGGGTGACGCTGCAGCGCATGAACAACCGCACCGGCTCGCCCAGCCGCTCGCTCAGCGTGTCCTGAATGTGCTTGACCTTCTGCGGCGCGATGACGCGCGGCGTGCTGATCGTCGACAGCACGTCGATGCCGGCCTCGGCCTGGCTGAACTCCAGGCTCTCCAGCGTGGTGTTGGGCTCCTCGGCGAGCGCGTCGTCGAGCACGGCATGGATGGCCGCGTCGGTGCGCAGGTTGTGTACCAGGCCGATGAGGTAGTTGGTCAGCAGCACGGTGACCAGCACGAGGCCGATCGCGGCGGCGGCGAAGCGCCGCACCAGGCCGCCGAGTGAGCCGATCTCCGCCCGGGTGACGAAGCCGGCGATGAGAAAGAGCACGGCGCCGACGGCGAGGATGGCGAGGACGTTGGCGAAGAAGAGCAGGAAGGCGCCCAGGGCACCGGCGTAGGCGCCGGAGGCGAGGCAGAGCCCGATGGCGGCGATGGGAGGGTTGAGCGCCGTGGCGATGGCGACGCCCGGCAGCGCCGGGCTGATGCGATCGTCGATCATCGCCAGCCCGCCGGCGAAGCCGGCCAGGGCGGCGACGAACAGATCGATCAGCGTCGGGCGCGTCTGCGCCAACAGGGCGGCGGTGGGCTCGCCCATGAACGGCATCAGGCCGAGCCCGAAGCAGAGGGCGACGCCGAGTGCGGCGCCGCCGAACTCGGCCAGCAGCGCGAGGCGCAGCAGGCGCAGGTCGCCGCGCATCAGCCCGAGCGAGATGCCGAAGATCGGCGTCATCAGCGGCGCCACGACGTTGGCGCCGATCAACGTGGCGTCGCTGTCGATGATCAGGGCGAAGCCGGCGATGAGCTCGGAGATGCCGAGCAGGAGGTAGTAGACGGCGGTCGGCCGCGAGCCGTCCTCGATGTCGCGCAGGACCTGCGCGCGGCGCGCCGGCGTGACCGAGCCGATCTCGGTGACGGCGCGCAGCCACGCCGAGGGCCACGACTGGCGCCGCGGGCGCGCGGGCGATCCGCCGGCGGGTGGTTCCGCGGGGCCGTCGTCGGCCTGGCTCACGTGCGCGACTCCACCGCCGGGCCGTCAGTACGGATCGAACATCTTGGGCGCCGGCTTGGACGGCGCGGCCTGCGTCGCGA
>JBOHWA010001000.1:0-5848 GCA_050735855.1 Binatia bacterium | reverse complement strand
CGCTCGGGTCCCGCGTCGTCGAACACCGCGGCGACGCGGGACGCGTAGCCGTCCGCGACGAGGCGCGTCAGTCGCGACCCGGTGTCGTCACCCGCGGCGCGCCCCGACCGCGCCTCGCCCGTACCCGTTTCAGCGGCCGCGCCGCGGCCAGGCGCGCCGCCCCACACCTTGGCGATGATCGTCCGGGCATCCTTCTTTGGGCCGCGAACGCTGTGCTGCCACAGCCGGTACTGGGTCGATTCCTTCGCCATGGCCCCCCTCTCCTCGTGAAGCGCACACCCGCGGTGAAGCGCGGCGGCGCTACCGCACGGCCAGCCGCGTGGCCGCCACCAGCCGGCCGTTGCGGAAGGCCTCGAGACGCAGCGCGGCCCTGGTGCCGCGCGCACCGCGCGGCAGCGTCAGCGAGAACGCGGATGCCTTGACCCGATGACTCTGCAGCGGGTGATTGTCGAGGTAGGCATCCACCGTGTTGATGTTGGTGCAGGTCACGCGACACGACAGGGCACTGGTGCGCGTGACGGCGAGCTTCTGCCACGGCTGCTGGCTGAGAATGGCCGCGGCGCGGTTGATTAGATCCACGTTGCGCTCGAGCACGTCCTTCCGGGTCCTGCGGTGCACCACCTCCGGACGCACGCCCAGGTCTTCCACCGCAAGGCCGGCGTTGTCGCCCACGCGCGTGACACGCCGCACGGCAAAGCGAAACGACGCGTCCATGGGTAGCCGCGGTGGCAGCAGCACACTGTCGGCGGCCAGGCTCGCGATGAGCGCGTACTCCCACACGTTGGCGCCACCGGCACCCGTGGCCGCGTCGACGCCGAGGACGGTGCCAATGCCGTGATCCTGGAAGCCGGCCGCGAAGATATCGGTCGTGCTGTAGCACAACGCGTCGGTGACCAGCACCACCGGCCCTTGATACTGCTGGCCGATGTCGTTGTAGGCGGCCATGGGCAGCAGCGGAAAGCCCTGAGAGAAGTCGGTGCCGGTCTCGACCGACTGGTCGATGGACCGCTTCCACGGGCGCAGAAAGGTGTGGGCGGCGGCGAGCTGCGCGGTGCGCGGCGTGTTGAGGAAATGGAACCGTGACGGCTCGATCGGGCGCGGCGTGAGGAGCTGCAGCATCCGCTCGCCCGCGGTGATGAGGCCGCCGCCGTTGCCGCGGACGTCGAGGATGAGCCCGCGGGGCGACAGTCGGCCCACGATGCGAATGAACTCGCGCAGGAACGCGTCGTCGGTCTCGACGTTGAACGTGGCCAGGCGGACGTAGCCGAACGTGCCGTGCTTGGTGACGACGTTGCGGCACGCGGGGAAAACGTCGGACATGGTGCTGGGCACGTCTTTGTCGCGGCCGAAGGCGCGCGAGGCCGGTCCCTTAGCGCGGCGCTCGAACAGCTCGCGGCGGATCTGGCGTTCCACCTCGCTCCGCTCGTCCATGCCGACCGCGTGTCTGGCGGAGGCCTTGGCACGGGCCACGCCGTGTCCGTGCGGTGTGGCATCCTGCTGAAAAGCGCGCCACTCGAAGCGGATCTCGGAGGGCGTGGCGCGCGACCTGCCACCGGGCCGGAATCGGACGTCCACCCAGTGTTCGTCGGGCGGCAGCGATTGCCCGAGCCAGCGGATGGTCATGGATGCAATGCCCTGGGCGCGCCGAGCCGCCGGGTTGCTGCCCAGCTCGCGCTCGGCGTTGATGGCCACGGCACGGTGGATGGGGATGCCGTTCCAGTGGGTGACGACGCCCCCGCGCTCGAAGCCGTCGCGCCGGCCTTCGTCCATGACGTGGGACACGACGTACTCGAGCCGCCCCCGCACCACGCACGACTCGATCGAGAACGGCAGGTACGCCGTGGTGCTGCGGAAGGGCTCGGGCAGGACGAACGTGGTGTGCAGGTCGCGCAGCTCGGAGAAGGTGCCGAGCATCTCGTCGTAGAAGTCGCGATCGGAGAGGGCTGCGCCGTCCGAGGAGTCTAGGCGCCGCCGCAGCAGCCGCAGACGCTGCGCCGGATTCACGGCGTACATCGACCGTTTGAGCGGCAGGTGCACATAGAGCCGTTCGATGAGTTCCAGCGCCGTTGCGACCAGCTGTCGCATCCCCGCGGTAGACAGCCCGACGGGGTCGGACGCCGCCGCGCGCCGTCGCGACGCGGATCCAGGCCTGCCGGGCGGTGAGCTCACAGCTTGACGCCCTTGACGAAGTCCGTGAGCGGCACGGTCTTGCCGCGACTGATGGATCGCTCGATCTGCTTGGCGGTGGGCACCGCCGGCGCGTCCCGGTGGGTCTCGCGCTTGTCGGCTTTCTTGACGGGTTTGGTGGCAGTCGGCGTGCGCTTCTGGTCGTTGGCCATGGAACTCCCTTTCTATTCGTATTCCTACGCGAGCCCCCCGGGCTTCGCGAACCAAGTCCATACAGCGCGCGTCATGGCACGAGCCGGCGAGGCGTTGGCGAGGTGCTGGGTCAGTTGCTTCCGTTCTTAGACTCCGAGCATGTAGCGCACGTCGTCGCCCGCCGTGGCGAGGTTCAGGATCGGGACCTTGACCAGCTTCGCCAGCCTGGGAATGACGCCGCCGCCGCCGGGGATCTCGAAGGGCGGGTAGTCGAACCACGAGTCACCTTCAGCCAGGTTCCGGAGGGGCGCCACGGCCGGTGCAGCCGGCCCGCTCGCGGTCGCGCCCAGCGGCCGCCTGCCGCGCGTGTCCTTCTGCAGGGGGGCCATGGCGGCTTTGTAGTCCTTGATGCGCTGGCGAATCTGCTGCTCGCGCTTGAGGACCAGACGCCGGCGCTCGGCCGCCACCGTGGCTGGCGCGGCCGAGACCACGGCCTTCTTGGGAGGCCAGATCCGTCCTGGTGATGCGAGATTTGGCGGCCGTCTTCTTGGCGGCATTGGCCGCGGGCCTCCTCTCGCGCTTCACGCGCTTCGCTGTCTTCGACGTCTTGGCCATGGCCCTCGGTCAAGTCGCTCGTCATCCGGATGGCGAGCCGGCCGGCACCCTCATGAGCGGCAGCGTGGTGCGCATGCCATTGTCTAGCACGCACACCACGCAGGGCCACAGGGGAACCCGGCGGTCGGCTGGCAACACGCGGGGTCCCGGGGCGGATCGCTGCTGCGGTCTTCGACCCCAAGCGCACCAAGGATAGTCCGTAGTAGCTGGCGGTGCTGAGGGTTCCGGGGATTCTGTCCGTCTTGGGCACGCTGCCGCCTGCCCGGTCGCGCGCGGATTCATTCCTGGCAGCTCTGCACGGAGGGGGTTGCTCGCGAGAAACGAATTGCTGGATGTGGGAAGAGCGCAGGGGAGATTGGTCGCGCGGCCGGAGGCGCGGCCCAGCTGGCTCGTTCACTCGCATTGCCGTTCAGTGCAGGACTCGTCGGTGTCGCCGTCAGCCTTTGAGCTGCACGAAGCGGGCAAACCGGTGCAGAGGCTGCGCAGCGCCGCTGCACCGCTTCGTGCGCGTGTCGCCGAGTCGCGACGTCGACGCCGGCATCGCTGCGCTACGACCGCACGCGGCAAAAGCTCCAGGCTCCGCCTGCGCTCGCGGGATTCGGCCGCGCACAACGAAGTCGCCGCAGCGCTCGCCGAACTCAGTGCCTTGTGCGCGTCTGCGCGCCCGGCACCTTGCAGTCGCCGCCGCTCGCCTGGCCGCGTGACGGACGACGGACTGCCGGTGCTGCTGCCGCTCGCGCGCTCCATAGGAGTGGAACGTGGGTAGGTGAGAAGGCCTAGTCACGACTCGGCGAAATCAGCGCGACTCCAGCTTGGACCGGCGTTACCTCTGCCATGCATCGGTCACGAAGGACCGCTGCTTCGTGTCCAGAAACGTATCGGTCCCAACGAAACTGGTGTAGGCCCGCGAGAACGTCCGAATCACGTCGCCAAGATCTCTATATGAGGGAACTACAACCTTGGCGATGATCGCGGTGTCTCTTGCCAGATGTAGCGTTAGTCGCCACTGAGCCGCCTTGCTCGATTCGGCGTTTCGGAAGTATTCGACGAACTTCGACCATTGCTGATCTATGTACCCCGACGATGGCCTCAAGAAGGAGTATGCTCGGAACGACTCTGCCTCGTCGGGTTCGATCCGTCGAAGCACAATACCCACCTTCTTCAGTTTCTCGCCCAGCTCCTGACACTCCGTGACTCGCGGAATACGCTCCGCTCCAGCCGCCGCTATCGCGGCATCTGTCACGCAATCGAGCTGCAACAGATCCAGCGCGTGAAAGTCGACGGTATGATCTTCGCTACGCGAATCGCCGTCGAGCCAGAGGTATTGGATCTCGTCTACCGTGTGGAATTCGAACGGCAGTGCGCCCGGGCCTTGAGTACAGCCCGCCGGGAAGATGTGAGCGATCTCCTCGCGAGTGGCATCCCACATTGCGTCTGTAAGCCATATCCGGATCAGGATGTCGTAGGTTCCATACACTTCCATGATCGAGAAGCGATTCGCAAAGCGCTTCTGGAATAACTGCAGCGCCGCGTCTCGTGCGCCGAACTTGTCGACGTCGAGAAGGAGGAAGCGAAGCCTCTCTTTGCGCTGTTCGTGAACGGCCGGTGTGAAAAGAAACTGCGGGGTCGCCAGATCGTCGGGATCGCGTTCCAGCTCAACCGCCGGTGCTCTCGACTCCAGGTAACGCGAAGTACTCAGGAGTCCCGCGAGGTCTCGCCGCTGCGATTCGAGAGGGCGCGTCATCTCATCGAGAAGAACATCGAGTTCCGGAAAAACCACCTCGAACTCTCGAAGCCTTCGATGTGCTCCCGCTCGGTGGACTTCGAGGTGGTCATCGAGATCGTCGCCGCAGGTTGCGAAGTCCAAGCGGAAACGGTCGGTGATCATTTCGAAAAACGCGAGGCCGAGGGAATAAACGTCCGAACGGTTCACAACGATGCCACTGAACTGCTCGGGCGGCATGTATGGGAGTGTCCCGTATACGCCATGCGGGGGCGCGCCCAGCCTACGCATGATCCCGAAGTCGCTGAGCTTAAGGCGAATGAACGGAGGTTCATCAATTTCGAAACAGAGGATGTTCTGTGGCTTGATGTCCGAGTGAAGAAGGTTCTTTGCGTGAATCGCATCAAGCCCCAACATCAGCTGGCGGAGGAGCATCACCGCAAAACGAAGGTTGGCACGCATGTATTCCGACAGTCGCAAGGGGTTGGCGAGGCCCCGCGGACGCACACAGCCTCGAGCATCGCCCCACGGCGAAAGTTCCATGACGTAGCCGACGACGAGCAGATCTCCCTCAAGCTCCCCAACTGGTCTGTAGATGACGACCACGTTCTCGTGTTGCACCTCCGCGAGATTGTCAATCTCTCTCTGCATCTGACGTCGTCTATGAGTGATCTCGTCAGCAGATCGCAGAGAGGCCGGAATTGAAATGAGCTTCGCTGCCACGAGACGATTGCCAACGTCCAGATCTTTGCACTCCCAGACTTCGGCTTGTCCGCCTTCTCCGATTCGGCGAACGAGTTCGAGGCCGCTCTGACGCAAGACCAAGCCCTCGTGCAGTGCTGTAGGTATCGCAGGCATCGGCAACTCCTCGATCCTTGGAGCCTCTTGGAGCCATGGTTCAGACGGATCCCGATCGTCGCCTTGAACGCATCCAAGTGTCAAGCGCAAGGCCCCTTGCCGCCCGCGTCTGTGACTTGACAGGATGCGGTGCGACAGACACCATCGAGCTGTCGGCAGCGAGGAAAACCAATCATGGAACGCGCGCCAGTTATCGTCATTGCAGTGGTGGTCGCTGCGCTTGCCCTCTTCGGGCTGCGCTTCTGGTCGAGCTCGGACAGCGAGTTGACGGCCGACGGTCGACCGATCGGCGATCTCGCCGCCAGCCGCGGCCTGCGCGGTGAGGATGAGATG
>JBOHWA010000999.1:0-2751 GCA_050735855.1 Binatia bacterium | reverse complement strand
CCGAGGGACCGGCGCCCTCCAGAATGCACCGCAGGCCTTTAGGCGGCTGGCTTGAACTTCGGCAGGGTGACGTCCGGCGTGACGTCGTCCCACACCACCTCGACCGCCTGGCCGATGCGGACATCGTCCACGGCGCAGTCGACGATGTTGGTCAGCAGGCGGACGCCCTCCTCCAGCTCGACGTAGGCGAGCACGTAGGGCAGCGCGTCGCGGAACCCGGGCGCCTGGTTCTGGTAGGTGACGGTGAACGTGTACACCGTGCCGCGGCCGCTGCAGCGCAGCCACTCGGTCTCGTCCGACAGGCAGGCCGGACACAGCGCGCGCGGATAGTGGCGCAGCGTACCGCAGGCGCGGCAGCGCTGCACCACCAACTCGTGGCGGCGGCAGGCCTCCCAGTACCCCTTGGACTCCTCATCGAGGCGGGGGAGCGGTTTGGCGTACTTGTGAGCGCTCATGATCGATTCGTTCCGCGTCTCGCGTTGTGCGTTGCGCGTTCGGAGCTGCGCATCAGAGCGTCCCAACGCACAACGCCACACGCCCGACGCCCGACGTTCATTTGCCCAGCACCATCGTGACCCCACTATGCCGCAGGCCCAGCATGCCGCCGGTGCCGTGACAGAGCGCCACCGTGCAGTCCGCCACCTGGCGCGGGCCGCACTCGCCGCGCAGTTGCTTGACCGCTTCGATGACCAGGAAGATGCCGCGCATGCCGGGGTGGTTGGACGACAGGCCGCCGCCGTCGGTGTTGGTCGGCAGGGCGCCGTCGAAGGCCAGGCGGCCGCCCTGGACGAAGGCGCCGCCCTCGCCCTTGGCGCAGAAGCCGAGGCTCTCGAGCGTCAGCAGCACGGTGATGGTGAACGAGTCGTAGACCATGCACAGGTCGATGTCGTCGTGCGTCACCCCCGCCATCGCCAGCGCGCGCGGCCCCGACTCCCTGGCGGCCATGTCGGTGAGGTCGCGGCGGCCGAGGGCGGTGTGGCACAGCGACTCCGCCCCGCCGAGGATGCGCACGCCGCCGCGGCGCAGGTCGCCGGCGCGCTCGGCAGCGGTGATCACCAGCGCGCCGCCGCCGTCGCGGATGATGCAGCAGTCGAGCAGGTGCAGCGGCGACGACACGACGCGCGAGGCGAGCACATCGTCGACGGCGATCGGATCGCGATACTTGGCCGCCGGGTTGAGCCCGGCGTGGCGGCGCATGGTGACGGCGATCTCGGCCAGTTGCGCCGACGTGGTGCCAAACTCGTGCATGTGGCGCTGGGCGCAGAGGGCGTAGGAGTTCAACACCGTCGGCCCATACGGCGCCTCGAACTGGTCGGGCGGATCGCCGGCGTTGAAGCCGCCGGTGCCGACGGCAAAGCGCTCCGACGACGCCGTGCTGGCGTAGGTGATCAGCGCCACCTCGCACAGCCCGGCGGCGATGGCTGCGGCGGCGTGCAGCACGTGGGCGACGAACGACGAGCCGCCGATGTTGGTCGAGTCGTGGTAGCGCGGCTTCAGGTCGAGGTGCTCGGCCAGCGTCATCAACCCGATCGGGCCGACGCCGGCGGTGAAGAAGCCGTCGACGTCGCGGATGCTCAGCCCCGCGTCGGCCAGCGCGCCGCGCGCGCTCTCGGCGTGGATCTGGTAGGCGGTCTTGTCCGGCGCCCAGCGAGTCGGGTGCTCGTAGACGCCGGCGATGACGGCGCGTTCGAGGCCGCTCATCGCGGCAACCCGGCGAGGAAGGCGTCGACCGCGGCGTTGAACCCGGTCGGTTGCTCGCTGGTCAGCATGTGGCCGGCATCCTCGATCACCGCCAGCGTCGCGCCGGGGATGCGGCGCTGCAGGTCCGCGGCTGCCTCGGGCGGCGCGAAGTGGTCGTCGCGGCCTGTGATCACCAGCGTCGGCACGGCGAGACCGGGCGCCCGCTCGGAGAACTCGAGATCGACGCAGGCGCACATGTCGCCATAACGTACGCGCGGGTCGGTCTTGACCTGCTCCATGAAGCACTCGCGCATGACCGCCATGTCGACCTTGGGCGAGAACAGCGCCGGCGAGAACGGCTGCGTGGCACGGCCCATCATGACGTCGCGCCAGGTGGCGAGCGCCGCCTCGGGGATGACGAAGCGCGCCGGCGTCGCCACCAGCACGAGGGCGCGCACGCGCTGCGGGTGCGCCAGCGCGTAGTCGATCGCCACTGCGCCGCCGAGGGCGCGGCCGACGAGCACGAACGGGCGCAGGTGCAGCACCTCGGCGTAGCGATCGAGCCAGTGGACGTGCGCGTCGAGGTCGGCCAGGCCTTCGGTCGACCCGGAGCGCCCGTGGCCCGGCAGGTCGGGCGCCAGCACCGCATGGGCGGCGCCGAAGTGCTCGACCTGATGGTGCCAGGTATGGGCGTTCGAGCCGGCGCCGTGCAGCAATAACAGCAGCTCGCCCTGGTCGAGCGCCGGCACGACGCCCGGCAGCGTCGAAGCGCCGCTGTGGAAGTAGTTGACGGCGACGCCGTCGATCGAGACGTACTTGCTGAACATGGTACGGTGCGTGCGGTTAAGCGCGCCGGGCGCCGGCGTGTCAAGGCGCGGACAGGCAGATCGCCGAGAGACCAGCGGTGAGCGCGGATTTGCTCCCGGCGATCGCGCGGAGTAGTCACGCGGCATGCTTGAGGCGTGGGGCGAGCAGGCGAGGAACTGCGGCCGCTTCCTCCACCCGGGTGCCGCGTTCTTGCTGTCGCTGTTGGCCGCCTGCGTCGCTCGCCCGCCGCTGCCGCCGGCGCCG
>JBOHWA010000998.1:0-2621 GCA_050735855.1 Binatia bacterium | reverse complement strand
GCTGCCGGCCGCGGCGCTGGCGCGCTGGCTGGTCGGTGCCGGGGCGACGACGTCGCTCGATGCGCTGCAGCACTTTGCCATCGGCGGCGGCGCGTTCATCGCCGTCGTCGCCGCCGGGACGTATGCGATCGGCGACCAGGCGATGCGCGACGCGCTGGGCCGCGTGGTGCGCCGGCTGCGACGGTGAGGGGCGCATCGCGCCTTGGTCGATGGCATCTCTGCGTCGGACGGATCGCCCGTTGAGGCAGAACGCTGATCCCAAGGTCCCTTCCCCCCTTGCGGGGGAAGGAAAGGATGGGGGGTCGATCGAGTCCCGCCGCTCGCTGCCCCGCGGGAGTTCCCCCATCCTGTCCTCCCCCCGCAAGGGGGGAAGGGACCCGCGAAGCTGCGGCGCTGGCTTTCCCGCGCCCAGGGGGTTCGACGCGAGGCGCGCGGGCGGCAACCGCGCTGCCAGCGCGCTGCTGTTGCTCCTGCTGAGCGCGTCCGCGCCGGCGCAGGAGCACCCCGAGCCGGCGCTCGCCCCGCCGCTGGCCGAGGACGGCACCGAAGCGCCGTTGGCGCCGCCCGCCGCCCCGCCGTTGGCGCTCGAGCCGCTGGTCGTCACCGCGACGCGTCTGCCGCAGCCGCTCGGCGACGTGCCGGCGTCGGTGAGCGTCGTCGAGGGGCTCGACGTGCAGGGCGCGCAGCGCTCGGTCGGGCTGGAGGAGAGCCTCGACCGCGTCCCCGGCGTGCTGGTGCAGAGCAGCGAGAACTACGCCCAGGACGCGCGCATCCAGATCCGCGGCTTCGGCACGCGCTCGGCCTTCGGCATCCGCGAGATCCGCGTCCTGGTCGACGGCCTGCCGGAGACGCAGCCCGACGGCCAGACGCAGATCGACGACATCGACCTCGGCGCGATCAATCGCATCGAGGTGCTGCGCGGCCCGGCCGGCGCCCTCTACGGCAACGCCTCGGGCGGCGTCATCCAGTTCTTCACCGAGGAGGCGCCCGAGGTGCCGACGGCGCAGGTCACCCTCTCCGGCGGCTCGTACGGCTTCGGCAAGTACCAGGTGAAGGGCGGCGGCCGCACCGAGAACGTCCAGCTCTTCATGCAGGGCTCGTATCTGCAACTCGGCGGCTATCGCGAGCACAGCGCGACGCGGGCGGGCAACGTCACCGGCAAGCTGCGCTACGCCATCAGCGACTCGACCGACGTGACCATGCTGCTCACCGCCGTCGACTCGCCGCAGGCCGACGATCCCGGCGCCCTCACCCGCCCCGAGGTGTGCGCCGACCGGCGCCAGGCGCGGCCGCTCAACGTCCGCCTCGACGCCGGCGAGAGCGTCCAACAGGTGCGCGTCGGCTCGGTGCTCAACCAGCGCGGTGACTGGACCGACCTGTCGGCCTACGCGTACTTCCTGTATCGCGACTTCGACAACCGCCTCGCCATCCCGCCGATGCTCGGCGACGGCATCGTCACCTTCGATCGCATCAGCCCCGGCGGCGGCGTGCGCTGGAGCGCCATCCGCCCGCTGTTCGGCTGGCCGCAGTCGTTCACCGTCGGCCTCGACGTGCAGTATCAGGACGATGATCGCCAGCGCTTCCTGAACGAGGAGGGCGCGCGCGGCGAGCAGACCCTGCGCCAGCGCGAGCAGGTGCTCGGCGTCGGCCCGTACATCCGCGAGGCGGTCGAGCTGCGCGACGACCTCGAGCTGAGCGGCGGCCTGCGCTACGACGCGGTGCGGTTCGACGTTGATGTCGACTATCCCCCCGCCGGCGGCGACGCGGGCTCGCGCACCTTCGATCATCTCAGCCCCGGCGGCGGCCTGCGCTGGTCGCCGGTCTGGTGGGGCGGCGCCGCCGCCGGCGCGCCGCGGCCCTCGTTCTTCGGCACCATCGGCACCGCCTTCCAGACCCCGACCACCACCGAGCTCGCCAACCCCGACGGCCCCGGGTTCAATCCCGACGTCGAGCCGCAGACCTCCGTCACCTACGAGCTCGGCAGCCGCGTGCAGTGGCGCGACCTGGTCCAGGGCGGCCTGTCGCTCTACAGCATCCACATCCACGACGAGCTGGTGCCGTTCGAGAGCCTGTCCGGCCGCACCGCCTACCGCAACGCCGGCCGCTCACGCCGCAACGGCCTCGAGCTCGACTGGCAGGCGACGCCGCTCGCGCCGCTGCGCTGGAGCGGCGCGCTGACCCTGCTCGACGCGACCTACCGCTCGTACGACACGCCGGCCGGCGACTTCACCGGCAACCAGGAGCCCGGCATCCCGCCCTGGCAGGTCTACCAGGAGCTGCTCTACCAACACCCGAGCGGCGCCTTCGCCGCCCTCGAGGCGTTCATCGTCGACGGCTACTTCGTCAACGACGCCAACACCGCCAGCAGCGGCGGCTACGCGCTGCTCAACCTGCGCGCCGGCTACGAACACACCTGGGGGCGCTGGACGGTTGCCCCGTTCCTCGGCCTGAACAACCTGACCGACGAGGACTACGACGGCACCGTCCGCCTCAACGCCCTCGGCGACCGCTATTACGAGCCGGCCCCGGGCTTCAACGTGTATGGCGGCCTGGCCGTGATGGCGCATCTGTGAATGGAGGGCGCCGGGCCCTCGGCGCCGGGGGTGGCGGGTGGGGGCCCG
>JBOHWA010000997.1:0-2805 GCA_050735855.1 Binatia bacterium | reverse complement strand
GCGCAGCAGGGCGGCGGCTTGGTCGGCGCAGACGCCGCCGCGGACGCTGAAGCGGTGGTTCAGGCCGGGGTGGGTGGAGAAATCGACCAGGCCGCCGAGGGCGCCGGCTTTGGGGTCGGCGCAACCGAAGACGACGCGGCGCAGGCGTGCCTGGATGATCGCGCCGACGCACATCAGGCAGGGCTCGACGGTGACGAAGAGCTCGGCGTCGACCAGCCGGTAGTTGGCCAGGGCGGCACCGGCGGCGCGCAGCGCGAGAATCTCGGCGTGGCCGCTCGGGTCGTGCAGGGCGATCGGCTGGTTGTGGGCCCGCGCGACGATCTCGCCGCCGGCGACCACCACGGCGCCGATCGGCACCTCCCCTGCCCGCTCCGCCGCGGCCGCCTCGGCCAGCGCGGCGCGCATATGCATCTCGTCGGCTGTGGTCACCGCGCTCCTCCGCCGCGGCGCCGCGGGTGTTGCGCGCCCGGGCCGGCGCCGCTATGCGTCCGCGCGGAGGAGCACCATGCCGCAGGTCGGTGAGGAAGTCGTGCTGATGTCATTCCCGGGGCGCTTCCGCGTCGTCGAAGTAGACGGTGAGGTGCTGACCATCGACAACGGCGCCGGCATCCGCAAGAAGGTGCTCGCGCAGGCCGTCCGGGTCATGCCGCCGACGGCATCCTGACGGGCGTTTCGTCTGGCGCGTTTCACCTTCCGCGTTCAGCGCCGCTGGGGGCCGCAGGGGAACGCACAACCCCACACGCGCAACGCGAAACGATCTCGCGAGGGTCATCCGGCCACGCTCTACTGCACCGCGCCGGGCGTGCCCAGGCGCGTCAGTTGCCGCGCGTCAGCGAGTCGGCGCCGTCGATCGGCAGGGAGAAGCGGAACGTCGCTCCGGCGCCGCGATGCGGGCTGGCCCACAAACGGCCGCCGTGGTCCTCGATGATCGAGCGGCTGATCGCCAGGCCGAGGCCGAGGCCGCTCGCCTTGGTGGTGACGAACGGGGCGAACAGCTGCTTGGCGACGGTCGGCGCGATGCCGGCACCGGTGTCGCTGACCGTCACTTCGACGTGGTCGCCGCTGCGCCCGGTGGCGACCACCACCTCGCGGCGCTGCCCGGCGGCGCCGGCGATGGCCTGGACGCCGTTGAGCATCAGGTTGATCATCACCTGCTCGATCTGGGTCGGGTTGGCCTGCACCAACGGCAGACCGGCGCCGCCCTCGAGGCGGACAATGACGCCGTGCAGCCGCGCCTGCGGCTCGAGGATGCGCACCGCGTCCGAGGCCAGGGCGTTGACGTCGACCGCCGACTCCTCGGCGCTCTGGCGCCGCACCAGGGTGCGAATGCTGCGCAGGATCTGCGTCGCGCGCAGGCCCTCGCTGGCGATCTGCTCGAAGGCGTGCAGCAGGGTCGGGGCGTCGACCGCCCCGGCGCGCAGCCGCTGCGCGCCCCCCTGGGCATAGTTGGTGACGGCGCACAGCGGCTGGTTGATCTCGTGCGCCAGAGCCGCCGCCATCTCGCCGATGGTGTGCAGGCGCAGGGCATGGGCGAGCTCGTCCTGGTGGCGGCGCAGCGCTTCCTGCAGCTGCTTGAGCGGCGTGATGTCGGTCGCCATGCTGCCGACGCCATAGATGGCCTCGCCGCTGCCGCGCAGCGGGAACTTGACGACGACGTAGACCCGCCCGTCGGCGGCGACGCCGAGCTCCTGCTCGAACGACACCGGCTCGCCGGAGCCCAGCACCTCGGCGTCGCGGGCGGCGAGGCGCTCCGCCAGCGTGGCGGGAAACAGGTCGTCGTCGGTGTTGCCCAGGATCGCGGCGCGCGGACGCTCGACCAGGCGCTCGAACTCGCGGTTGACCAGCACGTACCGCCCGCCGCGATCCTTGAGCGAGACCAGGGCGGTGGAATGGTCGACGACGTCGGCGAGCTGCGCCTGGCTGGCGCGCAGCGCCTCGGCCGCCCGCTGGCGTTCGACGATCTCATCCTCCAGGCGGCGATTGGTGGCTTCGAGCTCGGACGTGCGCAGCGCGACGCGCTGCTCGAGGTGCGCGTTCAGCCGCCGCACCGCCGCCTCGGCGCGCCAGCGGTCGCGGCGCTCGCCGCGGTGCGCCAGGCGCAGGACCTGCAGTTTGCGTGCGGTGGCGACCGACAGGGCGAGGGCAAGCAGGACCGCGATGCCGCTGTCGGTGGTGAAGAGGCCGAGATCCCCGTCGCGCAGCCACACGCCGGCCGCCAGCAGCAGGCCGGCGAAGGTCGCCGTGCCGAGCTGCGGCCCAGTGCCCCACGGCAGCAGCGTCGCCGTGGTCAACGCCGCGCCGGCAAACAGCACCGCGGTGGTCTCGTACTCACCGCTCGGGCTGACGATGCCCGAGAGCGCCGTCAGGCTGTAGGCGATCACCACGATGCCGATCGTCACCGGCCACGCGTGGCGCACGGTCCAGCGCCAGCGCAGGGTGAAGTAGCCCAGCAGAGCGAGGGCTGAGCCGACCAGCTTGACGGGCAGCTGCGCGCCGCCCACCGCCGAGGCATCGAAGAGATCGCGCGCGGCGAAGATGGGCGCCATCGAGGCGCAGATGAGGAGGATCACCTGCAGGCGGCCAATGAGCCGCTGGCGTGTCGAACGCCACTGTCGTCGCCCCGTCTCGCCTGACATCGCTCGTGTGCCTCGCCGCGGGGTCGGCAGCCGCCTCTCCCGTTTCCCCATCGCTAGCATGCACGCGTCAGCTGGCGGAAGCCAATAGTGCTCACAACGTCTGAGATGATCGAGGCGCGCGCCACCGGCCCCCCGCGGCGGGGGCGCCTGGAGGGCGCCGGTCCCTCGG
>JBOHWA010000996.1:0-11125 GCA_050735855.1 Binatia bacterium | reverse complement strand
ATCCTGTCCTTCCCCCGCAAGGGGGGAAGGGACCCTCGATGTCGCCGCAGCAATGGGTTGAGCGGCGCGGCTCGATCGATTGGGCAAAGCCGGGGGACGGGGCTTTGCCCAAGAAAGAAGGAAGCGCAACAACGGATTGCGCGGATTTCACGGATTCCTGAGTCTTCGCCAGCAGAATCCGTTTAATCCGTTCAATCCGTTGTTCGGTTTCATGACTTTTTGGGCAAAGCCGGGAGACGGGAGGCGGCTTTGCCCGTAAAGCCCTAGAAGCTTAGCACTTGCTGGGCACGCACGCTCTTTCTTGGGCAAGCAAACTGCTCGAAAATCGGCGTGATCCCCAGCTCGTGCATCTCGTGAATCAGCACGCGGATGTTGTGGCAGAGCACCTTGAGCAGGACTTCGTTGATCTGCGCAATGGCGGTCTTGCTGCGCACGCTGTCTCCGAACACGCGCTTCATCATCGAGAAGGCCGTCTCCACATTGGAGCGCTTGTGGTAGTGCGCGAGGAAGTCTTCGCGGTTCAGTGAGAACAGGTGCCACATCTTGTTCCAGACCGGCGCCTTGAGATCGGGCTTGGTGTTGGAGCGGAACGGGATGTAGGGCACGGCGCCCAACTCGTCCACGAGGTCCATGTTCTGGCGGCTGTTGTACGCCTTGTCGGCTGAGACTTCGCGGATGGTGAACCGCTCGGCGGTAGACTCAACCAGCTTCGCAAACTGCGGGCTGTCGTGCTCGGTCATGCCGCTGATGTGAACGGCAGTGACGATCTGGGTCTTGGTGCCGACCATCGCGTGCGTCTTGACCCAGGCGCGCCCAAGCTGCTCGTGGCCGTACTTCTCCGAGTAGTAGCGATAGAAGCGCGCCGTGCCGAACCCGGTGCTGTCGACCGCGAAGTCCTGCTCGACTTCGCGCAGCGGCAGCGCCGACTGTTCGATCAAGCGATGCAGAATCGGCGTGACCTCTTTCGATTCGATGACCTTGAAAATCGAGTTGTAGCAGGGCGCGTTGTCGACGTAGCCCTTGCTCGCCGCCTCGCGCATGTCGGTCATGAACCGGCGCCCGCTGACCGTGCTGTAGACCTTGTATCCGGCGCTAAAGAGCGCGTCCGACAGCGGCAGACGCGGACGGCCCTTGCCCTGAATCGGCGTCGGCACGGTGGCGCAGAGATCGCGGAGCAGGCGGCAGAAGTGTTCCTTCTCGGTGGTCTGGGCGGTGTTGTACGCGCTCCAGTCCTGCGAGTAGGTCATACGCACGGCGCGCGTCTCGGTCACGGTTCCATCCACCGCCGTCTCCCGCCTCACCACCAACTCGACCGCATATACGTGCTTGCAGCTCTGCTGCCGCTTCTCGAAGTCAGGGCACGTGCAGTGCCCCGCGCCGGCAATGAAGGTCACGCGGTAGGTGCCGACCAGCGTTTGCGACGGCACCACCCAGGCGTCGCCCTTCTTCAGGATCTTGGCCGTCGCCGCGATGAGCAATCCGCGTTGCTGGCGCTCGGCAATCTCTGCGTTGTTCGTCATGGGCTAATGTATAAACAATAGCCCAACAACAGTCAAGCTTGATCTTGTATTTCTTTTGTGTGAACAATAGCGCCATGGCGAAAAAGGCTGAGGCCAAGAGACGGAAGCCGCCGGCCGACCGGAAGCAGGCGGTCATCGGCGTCCGATGCACCGACGATCAGAAGGACGCGCTCGAAAAGAAGGCGAAGCGGCGCGGGCTTGGTGTGTCGACGTGGCTACTGCAATTGGGCCTATCTCAACCGGACGATCCGGTGCAGAGATAGATCAAAAGGGAATTTCGTCGTCGGATGGCTGGTCGGCTTCCGTGGGGTCATCGAGGACCGCGAAAGGGTTGCTGATTGCGGCCTTTTCGATAGGGCTTCCTGGGTCTGGGATGACAGCCCCCAGCTCGCGAAGCCCAAACGTGTTAGGGGATGGACGTGTAAAGACTTCACCCCTTCGCACATAGTTGGCCAAGCTCCCCACGAGGGCGGCGCGGGCCTGCTTGTTGATTGGCTTGCCGAGCGCCTTGAGTAGGTCGTCGGCGTGGAGAGGGGTACCCGCAGCCATGATTGCCTCACGTGCCATTGCGAGCTGCGATCCTTCCCGGAGAAGCGCGCCGGGATCTGAACGATCCTCACGTGGGATGAGCTTGATCGTATCTTGGAGGGCTTGAAGATAGGCCTTTTCCTCCCTAACGCGCAATTCCAGTTGCCAGATCTCGTCCTCTTTCTTCTCGATTCGCTTCTCAATCTCGCTCCGAAGTCTCATGCCGATTGCTATACCGTTCCGCCACGAACAAGGGAAGATGGAAAACATGGAAAACTTGTCTGGAAAAAACCTCGTCGGCCTGATAGATAGGGGGTGAGGGAGGGGGAAAAATGTCTAACCCACTGATCGGATACGGCAATTTTAAAGACCGCCTTGACGAGCGCCGGTATGTGACCGGAGGCGGTGTGGAGTACTGGATGGGCCGGGATCTTCAGGAAATCCTGGGCTATGGGACGTGGGAGAAGTTTAAGGGGCTCATCGACAGGGCCGTTTTATCGTGCGAAAGCACTGGGACAGAACCCCTTCGCCATTTTCGCCGCGAAGCGAAAAAAACCAGGGGACGGTCTGGCGAGAAGGAAAACTGGTACCTCGCTCGCTACGCCTGTTACCTGATCGCCATGAATGGGGAGTCGGCGAAGCCTGAGATCGCATTTGCGCAGCAGTACTTCGCGATCCAGGCGCGCAAGCAGGAGATTTCTGACGAGATCTCTAGTGCGGAGAAGCGCCTTGAGGTTAGGGAGCGGGTGCGTGGGGCCAATCGTTCCCTCAATAGCGCGGCCCAGGATTGCGGCGTTACTAGGTTTGCTGCGTTTCACGACGCCGGCTATCGGGGACTCTATGACTTGCCCCTTGCCGGCATAAAGCTACGGAAGGGCATCCCCGAGAAGCACAGCCTTCTTGATCGCGCCGGTAGGGCGGAGTTGGCTGCGAACGAATTCAGGATCACGCAGACCGAGCAGAAACTCGCGCGAGAAGGGGTGACGGGAGAGCGGGCCGCGATTGAAACCCACCGTCAGGTAGGGCGAGCCGTGAGGCAGACTATCAAGCAGGTCGGCGGCACAATGCCCGAAGACCTTCCCGCCGAGAGGCCGATTAGGGAGTTAATGGGTGAGCAGCGAAAGAAGCTCCCGCCCCCTAGTCCGACCTAGGATTTTGCCGGGAACGGTTTTGTCTGCGTAGCAAACGTTCCCCCAATCGCCCCTGCAACATCAGCCGGCACCGGGGTGCAGAGGTGATAGAACAGGACCTGACAAATTAAATCGCCAGGGAATAGTTCAAGTTCCCAGGGGCCATGGTTGTACAGCTCTAGAGTCAGGTTCGATCGAAAGTTTGGATGGATGGTCGGCGCGGTGATGTGCACAGCAAGGCCGGCACGGGCAGGACCGCTCTTACCCTGGACATTGGCGGTAAGATGCAGAGGGACGAAGAGTTTCTCAAGGGTAAATGCTAACCGGAACTCGCCGCTCTTAAGGCGTAGCGACGGCGATCCGCCGATGCCGTCAGCCTTGAGCTCGAACCGGTCTACGAGATTCTCCGGATCGAATTTCCTGGCGGGCTGGACGACGATTCCCGGAAGATCCTTGAGCCTTGTGCAGCTTGACCCGAGGCGAAGGTCTATCGATGAGAGCCCTATCTGGCGAGCCTCAATGTCGGGCTCGAACCTCAGCTCACCAGATTTCCACGCACGATGGAGGTCGCTGTACCCAAGGACTCCAGGCTTTTGCGATTCTGGCTTATCCTTTAGTTTCGGGGCCGCCTTTTGGATAGCCTTTACGCTGCGTGTTGAAGTTTTCCCGCCCATTTGGCGGGCACTTCTACTGGGTTTGTTGCAGAAATCAACTCTCCAGAGAATACCAAGAGGACCGTCCCGCTTGGTGAATCGAGCATCGTTGCACGCACGTGACCCGACTGTGTGTCGGTACTGGACACGAACCCGGTCACTTCACGATCATCCGGCACCGTAAAGGAGAAGTAGCATTCAGAAGACATCATTCCGGCCCGAAGGACGCATGGGACCCACACGGCCTGTTCAGTTTTAACCTTGTGCTTGATCACTGTTTTAACGGTCATGCTTCCTCCTCTCTCTAGATTCGCCTCCTGTTCGCGTCTTTCAAGCTGAAAACAGGGTGCGGCCTTATATCCGTGCTCCGGCGCATTGTCAAGCCAAAACCACAACCCATTGTGGTATGACCCCTAATCTGGCGCAATCTACCCCTATTTATTAGGTGGCCGCCCTTTTTACGGAACGAGGGGGCGGTGTGGTATTTTGGCGCGACATTGAGCGTCGCGCCAAAGGGATGCGGTTACCTACGACCGCCTGCGCGCTGAGTCCAGCATGTTGTTTCACCGGTTGAAAGAACATGCTGGGACAATCAGCCTCATGCGGTACGCTTGCCGGCCGTCGTCGACTTTATGGGCAGCCGCCCGACTTTATGGGCAAGGGCGACTTCGTAGGCAAAGCCGGGAGGCAACACCTCCGGTCTGCCGTCTCCCGTCGGCCGTCTCCGGCCGGCATCCGCTACTCCGCGCGCACCGGGAAGCGGTCGAAGTAGAAGGCAAAGCGGCGCCGGATCGCCGCCGGGTCGAGGCCGAAGTCGGCCTGCAGGTCGTAGACCACGCGGCCGTGCTTGCCGCGGCGGTTGTCGTCGAGGAAGGCGGTCATCGCGCTGCGCGCCGCGTCGGTCAACGGCAACTCGGCGCGGCGATAGATCGCCTCCAGCGCGCCGAGGTCGTCGGCCATGAACTCGTGGAACAGCACGTCGGCGCTCTGCGCCGCCGGCAGGCGGTCGCGGTCGCGCACGCAGGCGCGCAGCAGACGCTCGACGCGATCGATCCAATACGCCGCCAGCGCGGTCAGATCGATGCGCGTGCGGCGCAGCCGCTCGCCATAGGCCATCATGGTGATCGCCGAGCGGATCACCGCCACCGGATCGCGGTGCGTCAGCACGACCGTCGCGTCGGGGAACGTGTCGATCAGCGGGCCGAGCTGCTCGAGATGCTGCGGCGACTTCAACACCCAGCGCTGCGGGCCGCGCAGCCATTGCAACGCCTGCAGGGCCTTCTTCATGTAGGCGTAGTGCGGGCGCAGATCGAGCCCCAAGTAGTAGTCGCGCCAGCGCGGCGCCAGGCAGACCCACTCGAGCTGATAGGAGGCGAAGTCGAGATCGAGCAGCTCGACCTCCTCGTGGATGTGCTCGGGCGGCATATCGTGCATCGCCCGCAGCAGCGGCAGTCGGGCGGCAATGCCCTCGTACATGCGCAGGCAACGCAGATAACGCGGGTCGCGGCCGTCGCGCCCCGGCCCCTCGCCGGCCGCCGGCACCGGCTCGAGCGCCTCCCAGTAGGGCAGCGAGCGCAGGCGCGCATCGGCCGCCAGCAGGTTGAGCAGGTGCGTGGTGCCCGAGCGCGGCAGGCCGGCGACGATGATCGGCCGGGTGATCGGCACGGCGAGGATCTCGGGGCGGCGCCGGAGCAGATCCTCCAACCGCAAGCGGTTGGACAGGAAACGCACGCAGTTGCCGAACAGCCCGAGCCGGCCGAGCGGACCGAGGCGATCGTCCTCGTCGACCGCCTGTAGCCAGACCCGCAGCCGGGCGCGGAAATCGTCGGCGCCGAAGTCCGACAGCCCCGTCTGCTGCTGCGCCGCGGCGAGCACGGCCGCCTCGCGGAACTCGACCGGCGGCTGCGCCGCGGCATAGGCGATCGCGGCGCGCTGCGCGTCGGTCAGCTGCGGGGTGGCCAGGTCGGTGATGCGAATGTCGTCAGGCACGGCGCCCTCCACCGCGGGGCTCACGCGCCCACCAGCTTTCCTTCGATGGTGCGGATCTGGTGTTCCAGCCAGCGCGTCTCCCAGAAGTTGGTGCTGGCAGCGAGCAGCGCCTGATGGGCCGCGAGGCTGGCGCTGAGGGCGCCGCGGTGGGTGGGGGCGGCGGCGAGCGCGACTTCGGCCAGGTGCAGCGCTTCCACCGGCGCGCTGGCGGCTTTCGCCTGGGCCGCCGCGGCGATGGCGTCGGGGCCGCCGGCCAGGGCGACGAGGTCGGGGTGCACCGTCCAGTACGGCACCGCGTACAGCTCGGTGGTGGAGTGGTGGTGGAACCAGCCGGCGTACATCTCCCAGATGGCGCGCACCGACCACGGCACGGTGCCGTAGCCCTCGCCCTGTTCGAGCTCGGGCGGCAGGCGGATCTCGCGCATCGCCGTCCACACGTCCTGCCCGGCGTTCATCGCCGCGACGACGGCGTCGTGGATGTACAGCACCGCCTCGCGCATGCGCTCCAGCTCGGCGCGGATGACCGCAGCGCCGGCGATCGGCGGGCCGTGGCCGATGCAGAGCAGCTCGGCGCCGAGGTCGCGCGTGCGTTCGAGCGTCTCGACGTACGGCAGCGGGTCGCGGTAGCGGTCGCCGCGGATGGTCACCAGGTTCGGCACGTGGCCGAACAGCGCGCTGAAGATGTTGCTGGTGAGGCAGATGCGCTGTGCCGGCAGCCAGACCAGCAGCGAGTCCTGCGTCTCGGCGCCGGTGCAGGGAATCAGCTCGACGCGCAGCCCGCCGAGCGCGAAGGCGTAGGGGCCGCGCAGCAGGACGCTCGGCTGCGGGCGCGACTGCACCGGCACCGCGCCGCCCTGCGGGCGCGACTTGCCCTCGATGGCCGCCGCCCAGGCGAAATAGGAGCGGCGCGTGCGGAACGGCTGGATGCGCGCGTCGTCGGCCTGGTGGACGGGGTTGTGGGCGTGCGCGATGACCTGCGTGCCGGGCTGGCGGAAGTGATCGACACCGCCGACGTGATCGACATGCCCCTGGGTCAGGATGATGTAGCGCAGCGGCCCGTCGTCGACGGCGTCGAAGTGCGCCTTGTGCACCAGCGCCTCGAACCCGAGCCCGGTGTTGATCACGATGCGCCCGGCGGGGGTCACGATCAGATAGCTGTTGGTCGTCCCTTCCGAAACATGGATGAAGTCGTTGATCGCCGCGTGCCGCCCGGGGCGCGCCGGCGCGATGTCGAACCCGGTCGGCCGCGAGCGCCAGAGGGGGGCGGGGAACTTCGAGTCAATCGTCATCGCAGTCAGACTGGACCGCCGCGGCGAGGGTCCCTTGGGATGAGCACCCGATACTGCCGCGCACCCATGCCGCCCCCGGGATCAGGCATCGTCACGCCACCGAGTAGCCGCCGTCGACGCACACCGTCTGGCCGGTGATGAAGCGGGCCGCGGCGCTGGCGAGGAAGAGGAAGGTCGGCGCCACCTCGTCGGGCTCGCCCCAACGGCGCAGCGGGGTGCGGTCGAGATGCGGCTGCGCGGCGGTCGCTGCGCGGCGCAGGCCGGCGGTCATCTCGGTGGCGATCAGGCCGGGGGCGACGGCGTTGACGCGGACACCCTCCGCCGCCCACGCGGCGGCGAGGTTCTTGGTCATCTGCACGATGCCGGCCTTGGCGGCGCCGTAGCCGGGCACCACCGGCACGGCGAAGAAGGCGCTCATGCTGGCGACGTTGAGCACGCTCGCCCCGCCGTCGAGCGCGCTGCCCGCCAGCAGCGGCTTGCAGGCCAGGGCCAGACGGAAGGCGCCCGACAGATTGAGCCGCAGCGAGTCCTCGAAGACGTCGGGATCCCACTCGCTCGGCTGGCGGGCGAAATTGGCCCCGGCGTTGTTCACCAGCACGTCGAGGCCATCCAGGCTCGCCGCCAGCTGCGCGATGGCGCTGCCATCGCGCACGTCGAGCGGACGGTAGGCGAAGCGCGACAGGTCGTGCTCGTAGCCGGCCGCCCGCGGACGCCGCCCGGTGATCGTCACCTGCGCGCCGGCGTCGGCAAACGCCGCCGCCACCGCGTGCCCGATGCCGTTCGAGCCGCCGGTCACCAACACCCGCGCCCCGGCGAAGTCGAAGCGTGCCGCGTTCATGCGCCCAGATACCGCGCCGGCCACGCCGGGGGCAACGCGGCAGGAGCAGGCGGCAGGAGAAGGACTGAGGACTGAGTGCTGTGGACTGAGCAACGCCGAATTCGGATGGGCGAGATGGGCGAACTCAGTCCTCAGTCCTCAGTCCCCAGTCCTCAGTCCTCGCCTCGTTGCGCCCGATGGGCGGGCGCGCTAGCCAGTGCCGCTCATGGACAAGCTCCTGCGCGTGGCGCTGGTCGGTTGCGGGGCGATCGCCGAGTGGCATTGGAACGCCATCCGCGCCGGGGCGGCCCGCACGCGCGTGACGGCCTGCGTCGATCCGGACGGCGGGCGCGCGGCGGCGCTGGCGGCGAAAACCGGCGGCCGGCCGTACGCCGCGCTGCAGGCGGCGCTCGACGGCGGCGAGGTCGACGCGGTCGTGCTGCTCGTCCCCCATCACCTGCACGAGCCGCTGGCACTCGAGGTGCTGCGCGCCGGACGCCACCTGCTGCTCGAGAAGCCGATGGCCACCGCGCCCGACGCCTGCGCCCGCATCCTCGCCGCGGCCGACGCCGCCGGCGTCGTCTTCATGGTCGGCGAGAACGCGCAGTACTGGCCGGGCGTGCTGCGCGCCAAGCAGCTGCTCGACGACGGCGCGATCGGCGCGCTGATCACCGCGCGCGCCTGGTGCTGCACGCCGTTCATGCCCGAGTTCTACGCCGCCGACGGCTGGCGCTTCTCGGTCGAAGCGGCCGGCGGCGGCGTGGCGATCGACGCCGGCTCGCACTTCCTGCGCCCGCTGCGGCTGTGGTGCGGCGAGATCGAGGCAGTCGTCGCCATCACCGCGCGGCCGCAGGCCGCCATGCAGGGCGAGTCGCTGTGCCGCGCCCTCTGCCGCTGTGCCGGCGGCGTGGTGGCCAGCTTCGACGCCCTGCTCGCCATCGCCGCCGGCGCCAGCGTGCCGCGCTTCCAGCTCACCGGCACGCAGGGCGAGATCGTCATCGACGCGCGCGAGGTGCACCGCATCGGCCCGGCCGGCGGCGCCGGCGAGGTGATGGGCCCGAGCGGCTACCTCGACAGCTACGCCGGCGAATGGCGCGACTTCGAGGCCGCCGTGCTCGACGGCACCCCGCTCGCCGCACCGGCCGCGTCGTCGCTCGGCGAGCTGCGCGCGGCGTTGGCGATGTATCGCTCCGCGGCGTCGGGGCGCTGGGAGCCGGTGTGGGATTGAGGCTGGGCGCGCGGGCGGCCCGCCCGCATGCGGCGCGCCAGCGCCGCATGCGGCCGAGGTATCGCGCCGGCTTGCGCGAGAACCCGAGATCGCCGGAGCGGGCGGGCCGCCCGCGCTCCCAGGAAGAGTGACGACATGCACGATCATCCGATCAATGACGCCATCCAATTGACCAACGGTGCGTTCTACGCTGCCGATCCGCACGCGCACTTCGCCTGGATGCGCGCGCACGCGCCGCTGTACTGGGACGCGGCGGGGCAGGTGTGGGGGGTGACGCGCTACCGCGATGTCCTGGCGCTGTCGCGCGACACGCAGACCTTTCGCAGCGGCGGCGGCATCCGCCCCGATCAGCCGCCGCTGCCGTACATGGTCGACATGGACGACCCCGACCACCGCAAGCGGCGGGCGCTGGTCAGCCGCGGCTTCACGCCGCGCCGCGTCGCCGAGCGCGAGCCGCGCATCCGCGAGATCTGCGTCGGCCTGATCGAGAAGGCCAAAGCGCGCGGTCGCTTCGATTTCGTCGGCGACGTCGCCGCCTGGCTGCCGCTGGTGGTGATCGGCGACATGTTGGGGGTCGACGAGGCGGATCACGCACGCCTGCTCGAATGGTCGGAGGCGCTGATTCTCGGCGCCGGCGCCACCACGCCCGAGCGCCTGCTGGGCGCGGCGGCGGCATTCGAGGAGTACCTCGCCTACCAGCGCGCCGTCATCGCCGACCGCCATGCGCATCCGCGCGACGACCTGGTCAGCGTGCTGGTGCACGCCGAGATCGACGGCGAGCGCCTGAGCGACGAGGGCCTGCTCATGGAGAGCCTGCTGATCCTCATCGGCGGCGACGAGACGACCCGCCACGTGCTGAGCGGCGGCATGTACGAGCTGCTGCGCCACCCCGAGCAGTGGCGCGCCCTGGCGCGCGAACCGGGGCGCATCGCGGTCGCCGTCGAGGAGATGCTGCGCTGGGTGAGCCCGATCCAGAACATGGCGCGCACGGCGACGCGCGACGTCACCCTGCACGGCCAGTCGATCGAGGCCGGACAGAAACTGCTGCTGTTGTACCCCTCCGCCAACCGCGACGACGCGGTGTTTCCCGACCCGTCCCGCTTCGACGCCGCGCGCACGCCGAACGACCATGTCGCCTTCGGCATCGGCGCCCACTTCTGCCTCGGCGCCAGCCTGGCGCGGCTCGAGCTGCGCGTCTTCTTCGAGGAGCTGGCGCAGCGCATGCCGGAGCTGGCGCTGGCCGACGCGGAGCCGCCGCCGCGGCGTGCCTCGAACTTCATCTCCGGCATCGAACACCTGCCGGTGGAGTGGCGCCCGGCGTAGTCGGGTGGTCGATCGAGCCCGATCGCTCAGATCGTCTCGCCACTCCTTCGAGGGTCCCTTCCCCCCTTGCGGGGGAAGGACAGGATGGGGGCTTGCTCGAGTCCGAACGCTCCCTCACTCGCGAACGTCCCCCCATCCTGTCCTTCCCCCACAAGGGGGGAAGGGACGTTGGGATCAGCGTCTTGGAGACCACCGTCCGGTGGAACCAGGTCCAGGGGCGACAACTACACCGTCGGGAACGTGAACGCCGCCGTCGTCGTCGAGGCCACGATCGACACCTCCATCGGCGGTTCGACCGGCTGGGCGGCCGGATCGATGATCACTTCCCACGCCAGGCGCTCCTCGCCGTGCGGCTGCACGGGCACGCAGCGGGCGCGCGGGTTCACCGCCTGGACGATGGCATCGAGGCTCGGCGACGGGGCGTCGTCGAGCAGCGCGTACCAGCTGTAGGGGTCGCCCTCGTCGAACGCGGCGCCGTCCGCCAGCCACAGCCGGGCGCGGTCGCCGGCGAGCAGCACCCCGGCGCGCGCGTAGTCGGGCAGGAAGGCCGGATGGACGCCGAGCACGGCGGCGATCGCGTCGATGCCGTCGCCGGCGAGGCCGAGGGCGCGGCGCAGGCGACTCGCCGCCACGGCGCCGGCGCCGATC
>JBOHWA010000995.1:0-2566 GCA_050735855.1 Binatia bacterium | reverse complement strand
GCGCCGTGCTGAACCCAACCGCGGTGCGCGCGGCGAGCACGGCGCCGAGGGACCGGCGCCCTCCACTGGCAGTGAGGCAAGCCCGCGGTGACGCAGGACGGTGCCGCGCAGCCGGCCGCGGTCTATTGCGCCCCGCCATCCTCGCGCCGCGAGGCGAAGTACGCCAGGACGTACGCGTGCATGGCCGGCTTGTCGGTGTTCCAGCGCCAGGCGCCGTTGTGGTCGAGCGCCAGGTCCTCGAAAGGATCGAACGCGAACGGCCTGAGGCCCTCGTGCCGCTGGCGATAGCGGCGGTCGCCGAACTCGCCGTGCCAGAGATGGGACAGGGCCCCGTCGAGCACGCTGGCCTGCCCGGCCAGCCGATCGTGCCAGGGGCGCGCCCATTGCAGGTAGTGCTCCGCCTGCCGGTCGTTCATGGTTCGCGTCGCGACGTCGAAGCGCCCATGGACGGCCGCGGCGAGCGCGAGATCGCCGCCGCCGATGATGCATGCATCGTAGAGGCCGTGCACCTCGAGCAGCTCGCGCCGCGCCGCCCACGCCCCGCCCTTGCTCGAGGCGCCCGGACCGATCGCGATGTGGCTGGCCAGGGGGTCGGTGTCGATCGTCGTCACGAGCGCTTGTACGGCGGGCTGTGTGAACAGGGGGGAGGTGGCGGCCGCGCCCGGCGTCCAGTCCGCCGGCTGGTAGTGGATCTGGTTGAACGCCTGCACCAGCGGATTGCGCTCGAGCAGCGCGTCCAGGCGGTCGGCCCAGTCCGCGGCCTCGAACACCATGTCGCAGTCGATCCACACCACCTTGCGGCAGCTGGCCGGCACGGCGCGCAGGGCAACGTTGAGCAGCCGTTCCTTCTGCCACATCACGTCCCCACCGCGCAGCTGGATCAGCACGTCGGCCTCACCCTCCGCCAGCTCGAAGTCGGCGCTGTACGCCAGCTCGACCGCGACCAGCGGCAGGGTGAGATGCGCGCGGAACGTCCGGTAGTTGGCCCGCCGGCGGCGGGAGCGCATTGGGTTGAAGTAGGACGTGATCGCCCAGAGGTGCGGCGGCGGCCGGTGCGCCACGGCCGTCACAGGCCCTTCGCCAGCCAGCCGCCGTCGACCGGCAATTCGATCCCGGTGACGTAGGCCGACGCATCCGAGAGCAGGAACTGACACGGCCCGACGAGATCCTCCGGCTGCGCCCAGCGACCGAGGATGGTGCGCGCTGCGCGCGCCCGATTCGCTTCGGCGTTGTCGGAGCTGGCGCGCGTCATCGCCGTCGCAACGTAGCCGGGGCAGATACTGTTGACGCGAATGCCCCAGCCGCCGAAGTCGACCGCCATCGCCCGCGTGAGCTGGCCGAGGGCCGCCTTCGACGCCTGGTAGGTCGGGTTGTCGGGGAAGCCCAGGTGCGCGCCCAGGCTCGTCAGGTTGACGATCGAGCCGCCGCGCCCGGCGGGCATCTTCATCGCCTGCGCCGCCATCCAGCCGAGCCGCAGCGGGGCCAGGGTGTTGACCTCCAGCGTGCGCCGGAAGTGGTCGCGGCCGTAGCACTCGTCCGGCGGCAGGCTGATGCCGGCGCAGTTGACCAACCCGTCGAGCCGGCCGTGCGCGCCAACGATGCCGTCGAGCACGGCGCGCACCGCGCCCTCGTCGGTCACGTCGCACACCGCGGCGCGGACCGGCCCTGCGGTCGACTCGTAGCCGAGATCCAGTCCGTGCACGTGCGCCCCCGCGCGCGCCAAGCCTGCCGCCACCGCGGCGCCGATGCCGCGGCCGGCGCCGGTCACGACGATGACGCGCCCGTCGACAGAAAACCGTACCAGGTCAGGCCCCACGCGCGCTCCTCCGCGACGACTCAGTCGATCTCGCTGGTGTCCGATGGACGGTGGGCGCGCAGGCGCGTCGCCGTCGACAGCTCTTCCGACGACGGTCGGCCGATCACGCCGTCGCCCAGGGCGGCATGAATGGTGCGCACCGTCTGCACCAGCATGTGGAACGAAGCTGGCTCGAGCGACACGGCCTGGTCCGAGCCGTACATCGCTCGATCGAGCGTGATGTGCCGCTCGAGCGAGGTGATCCCCAGGGCCGCCGCTCCGCACGACACCGCCAGCCCGACCTCGTGGCTGCTGTAACCGACGTTGCAGCTGTAGCGCGTCCGCAGCGCCGGGATGGCGCGCAGATTCGCCTGCTCGTCGGCCAGCGGATAGGCCGATACACAGTGCATCAGCTCGAACGGACACTCGGCAGCGCGAAAGATGTTCACCGCGCGATCGATGTCCGTCAGTGTGCTCATCCCGGTCGCGATGAACGTGTGTTTGCGGTCGGCGGCGATGGCGCGCAGCAAGGGCTCGGACGCGACCATGGGCGAGGCCACCTTGTTGAACGGCAGATCGAACGACTGCAGGAATTGATAGCTCTCGAGATCCCACGCCGACGCAAACCAGTCGATCCCCCGCTCCCGGCAATAGGCGTCGATGGCGCCATAGTCGTCGCGGGTGAGCTCGAGGCCTTGCTTCTGCGCGCGCTGCGTCGTCCCCCAGGGCGATTCGCGCGGACTGTCGAGAAACTCCCGGCTGTACACGTGC
>JBOHWA010000994.1:0-4792 GCA_050735855.1 Binatia bacterium | reverse complement strand
CCCGGCGCCGAGGGCCCGGCGCCCTCCAGGGGACTACGGCAGATCGGCCCCGACCAGCGCCAGGAACTCATCCAGGATGCGGTGGGTCAGGCCCCAGATCGTGAAGCGGTCGTAGCGGTAGGCGGCGAACTCGCTGGCGATGCCCTCGAGCTCGCGGCGGTAGGTGACGCGCGCCTCCGGGGTACGGAAGAACGACAGCGGCACCCAGACGGCGCTCTCGACCTCGCGCGGGCTCGGCCGCAGCGTCACCGGGCGGTGCAGCGCGAAGACGACCGGGGAGATGACCAGGTCGAGCGGGCGATGGCGGGCGATGGCGCGCAGCTCGTCGAGACGGCCGATGCGCTCGCCGTCGGCGATCAGGTCGACGCCCACTTCCTCGAGCGTCTCGCGCACGGCGGTGGCGACGACGTCGGCATCGTCCGGATCGCGCCGGCCGCCGGGAAACGCCATGTGCCCCGACCAGGGATCGTCGTCGCGCGTCGCCCGTTGAATCAGCAGCAGCTCGACGCCGTCGGCCCCGCGGCCGAGCACCATCGCCACCGACGCGCGCGCCACCGTCGGCTCGCCGATCAGCTCCGGCGCGTGCCCGCGCAGGCGGGTACGGATGTTCTCGAGCTCCATAGAGTTGTTTCCGACCCGCGAGTCTCTTGCGGACTGTACAGAATTCTGGTTCGTGTTGTTACCGCATGTCGGAAAAGGCCGAAACCATCAGCGTCGCCGATCGTTGCCAGCGCCGCCGCGAGCAGACCGCGCTCCAGCTGCTCGAAGCAGCCCGCAGCGTGCTCGCCGCCAAGGGCTATCACGGCACCAAGATCGTCGACATCGCGCGCGCCGCCCACGTCGGCGTCGGGACGTTCTATCTCTACTACCCGACCAAGGAAGCGCTCTTCCTCGAGCTGGTCGAGGAGACCGTCGCCGGCCTCAAGCACGAGCTCGACACCGTGCGCGCCACGGTCACCGATCCGGTCGAGCAGTCGCGCACCCGCACGCTGACCTTCTTCCGCTTCGCGCAGGAGAACCGCGAGCTGTTCCGCATCGTCTTCGGCCACGGCGCCTCGTTCCACGACGTCGTCCGCACCTGCCAGGAGCGCTTCATCCGCGACATGCAGGAGAGCCTCGACGTCGGCACCGCCAGCGGCGCCTTCCGCCCGGGCGACTCGGGCATCTGGGCCCAGGCCCTGATCGGCATGTCGCTGCAGGTCGTCTCGTGGTGGATCGAGCAGGAGTCCGTGCCGATCGAAGCGGTCGCCCGCGAGCTCAGCGACCTCGCCCTGTTCGGCATCATCCCCTGCCACGGGCGCTAGTCGCTGCTCGCGACACCGAACGCCGCGGGCGCCGGCGCGCCGATCTCGAGCACGCCGTCGCGATGCGGCAGACGCACCGCGACGGCATGCAGCATGAGGCGCGGCGCGCGCGAGCCGCCGTACTGGCGATCACCGACGACCGGGTGCCCCAGCCACTGCAGGTGGACGCGGATCTGGTGCATGCGCCCGCTCTGCGGCCGCACCTCGAGCAGGGCGCGACTCGCGTCGCGGCGCACGACGCGCCAGAGGCTGCGCGACGGCTTGCCGGCCGGGTCGACCAGGGCGCGGCCGGCGCGGCGGTGCAGCGGCTGATCGACGACGCCGTGGTCGGCTGCGGGCACGCCGTCGACCAGCGCGAGATAGCGCTTCTCAACCGTCTGCCCCTGAAACGCCGCCGACAACGCCGCCGCCGCCGCGCGCGTGGCGGCGAACAGCAGCACGCCCGAGGTGACGGTGTCGAGCCGGTGCACCAGCCACAGCGGGCGCGGCCGCCCATCGCGCGCCGCCAACTGGGCGGAGAGCACCTCGAGCGCCGTCCCCACCGCGCCCTCGCGGGTCGGCGCCGACGGCATGCCCGCCGGCTTGTCGACCGCCACCAGCTCGTCGTCCTCGTACAGCAGGGCCAGGACGGGGACCGGTGCGGGCGCGGCCCCGACCCGCAGGCGGTCGCCGGAGCGGACCAGGCGCGAGCTGACCTTGCAGCAGCGCCCGTTGAGAAAGACGGCGCCGTCGGCGATCAGCCGGCGCGCGGCACCGCGCGACAGGTCGGGCACCACGGCCGGCAGCACCCGGTCGAGACGCTGGGGAGCGCCGCGCGGGACGATGTACTCGTCGCTGCCCATGGCCGGCGGGTTGTAGCACAGCGCGCGCCCGTTGCCCGCCGAAGGAGAACGGTGCTACGGCTGCGAGGGAGCCGCGTTCGTATGCACCGTCACAACGCGTCGGACACCCTGGCGCAAGAGCTCGCGGTCATCAACGAGATGACCAAGGCCGTGACGTCGACCCTCAACCTGGCCGAGATCGTCCGCATCCTGCTGCAACGCATCAAGACGGTCGTGTCAGCCGAGGCGATCTCGCTGCTGCGCTACGACGCCGAGCGCGATGAGTTGGTGTTCGTCGCCACCGAGACGCTGCGCGACTCGACCCTCGACGACCGGCGCAGCGCCGACAGCCTGGCCGCCTGGGTGGGGCGTACCGGGCGCAGCGCCCTGGTCAATGAGGCCGCCCACGACCCGCGCGGCGCCGACCCCCTGGCGGCCGGTGGCGGCCGGCACCTGCTGGCCGTCCCGCTGCGCCGCGGTGAGCGCGTGGTCGGCGTGATCGAGCTCGCCGATCGCTATGACGGCGCACCGTTCGACCCTGCCGATCAGCGCGCGCTGGAAACCGCCGCGGCCGGCCTTGCCGCCGAGATTGATCCGGCCCGGCTGGCGGTCGACGGCGCGGCGGTGCACCGACTGCTCGCCGAGGTCGGCGCGGCGGTGCCGAGCCAGTCGGCCGCCCTGCTGCTCTACGACCCGGATGGCCGCGGCCTGGTGTTCTCCGCCTCGCGCCAGCTGCAGGCGGGGGTCATCGACGGCGTCCGCATCCCCACCGGCGTCGGCATCGCCGGCTGGGTGGCGCGCCAGCGCCAGGCGCTGCGCCTCGACGACGCCAGCGCCGACCCGCGCTACAACCGCGCCATCGAGGCATTCACCAAGTTCCGGCCGCGCAGCATGCTCTGCGTCCCGGTGGTCAGCCGCAACGTCCTGCTCGGCGTCATCCAGGTGATGAACCGGCTCGACGGCCAGCCGTTCGACGACCATCAGTTCCAACTGGTGCAGATCCTCGCCGATCACGCCGCGATCGCGATGCAGAACGCGGCCCTCTATCGACAGGCGCAGGTCGCCGCGGTCACCGACGACCTCACCGGCCTGGGCAACTCGCGCCAGCTCAGCCACCAGCTGCCTGAGCTGATCGCCGCCGGCCGCCAGCTGACCCTGCTGGTGCTCGACTTCGACAACTTCAAGCAGGTGGTCGATCGCTACGGCCATCTGATCGGCAGCCAGACGATCGCCTTCCTCGGCCGGCTGATCGCGCAACAGTTGCGCCCCGGTGACCTCGCCTCGCGCTTCGGCGGCGACGAGTTCGCCATCATCCTGCCAAACAGCAGCGTCGCCGCGGCGTGCGACGTCGCCGAGCAGATCCGCGCCGCCATCGCCGCGGCGCAGTGCCTCGACAGCGGCGACGTCGATATCTCCGCGGTGACTGCCAGCGTCGGCATCGCCGTCTTCCCCGACCACGCCCAGGATGCCAACGCCCTGCTGCGCCTGGCCGACCAGGCGATGTATGCGGTCAAACGCGCGCGCAAGAACGGCGTCGGTGTCGCAGGATCCGGCTTTGCCCAAGAACTCAGAGAACCAACAACGGATTGCGCGGATTAAACGGATTTGACGGAGTAGGGCTCAGAAATACGCTGAACCCGCGCAATCCGTTGTTGCCTTCTGCTTTCTTGGGCAAAGCCGCTGGAACCGTCACATGAAATGAGGAGATCCCGTGACCTACGACACCCTCGTCCTCGAACGCCGTGAGCACATCGCCTGGCTGACGCTCAACCGGCCCGAGGCGCTCAACGCCATGAACCGGGCGCTGGTCCAGGAGCTGCGCCATTTCTTCTCCACCCTCGGCGAGGATCGCGACACCCGGCTGGTGGTGCTGCGCGGCGCCGGGCGCTCGTTCTGCGCCGGCCTCGATCTGAAAGAGGACGCCGGCGCCGACGGCGCCGTCGATGGCTCGGTGCAGGCCAGCCTGCGCGCCCAGCGCACGATCAGCGAGCTGGTCATCATGATGCGCCGCGCCCCGCAGCCGATCATCGCCTGTGTGCAGGGTGCGGCCTGCGGCGGCGGCTTCGCGCTGGCGCTCGGCGCCGACGTCCGCCTGGCCGGCGAGTCGGCGCGCATGAACGCCGCCTTCATCCGCATCGGGCTGTCGGCCTGCGACGTCGGCGTCAGCTACTTCCTGCCGCGCATGGTCGGCGCCTCGGTCGCCGCCGAGCTGCTGCTGACCGGCAACTTCGTCGACGCCGCGCGCGCCGAACGCATCGGCCTGGTGTCGCGCGTCGTCCCCGACGATCAGCTCGACGCGGCGGCTGCCACCCTCGCCGGCGAGATGCTGCGCAACTCGCCGCTCGGCCTGCGCCTCACCAAGGAGTGCCTCAACGCCAGCCTCGACGCCGGCAGCCTCGAGCAGGTCATCGCCATGGAAGATCGCAACCAGATCCTCTGCACGCGCAGCGACGACTTCCGCGAAGGCATCGTCGCCTTCCTGCAGAAGCGCCCGGCAACCTACGGCGACCGCTGATCCTGCGGCGATCGCTGATCTAGTGGGTCAGCTTGAATCCGGCGCACATCCCTCGTGTACCGCCTTCTCGGCACCGTCCGGCGCCACCGCGGGCTTGCCTCACTGCCAGCGAGATCCCAGCCTGGTGGAGGGCGCCGGTCCCTCGGCGCCGT
>JBOHWA010000993.1:0-1684 GCA_050735855.1 Binatia bacterium | reverse complement strand
GGCACGGCGCCGAGGGACCGGCGCCCTCCAGCACCAGATCCTGGTTGGACATTCGGCATGCACGTTCTCGCGATCGACGAAGGGACCACCGGCGTGCGCGCCATGGTGTTCGACCAGCAGAGCGCGCTGGTCGGCACCGCGTACGAAGAAGTGGCGGCGTCCTATCCGCGCCCGGGGTGGATGGAGCAGGATCCGCTGCATCTCTGGGAGGCGACGCAGCGCGTCGTCGGCGATGCGCTGCGCGCGGCACGGCTCCCGCCGACCGCGCTCGCGGCGGTCGGCATCGCGACGCAGCGCGCCACGACGCTGGTGTGGGACCGGCGCACCGGGTTGCCGGTCTACCCGGCGATCAGCTGGCAGGACGGCCGCACCGCCGCGCGCGTTCCCGAGGTGCTGGCGCAGGGCGTCTATGTCAACGCCATGGCCTCGGCCACCAAGCTCGAATGGATCCTGCGCGAGCGCGACGCGCCGCAGCGTGCCGCCGCCGGGGATCTGTGCTTCGGTACGGTCGACACCTGGCTCGCCTGGCAGCTGAGCGGCGGCCGCTCGCACGTCACCGACCACGGCAACGCGTCGTGCACCGGGCTCTATGACTTCTCCGCCGGGACCTGGGACGCCAACGTCCTCGCCATCCTCGGCATTCCGGCGGCGGTGCTGCCCGCGATCGTCTCGTCGAGCGCCGTGTGTGGCGAGACCGACGCGGCCGTGTTCGGCGCCGCGGTGCCGCTGGCCGGGCGCGCCGGCGATCAGCAGGCGGCGATGTTCGGCGAGCTGTGTGTCGAGCCGCGCGCGGTCAAGATCACCTTCGGCACCTCGGCGATGATCGATCTCAATACCGGCGAGTACCCCGTGCTCTCGCAACACGGCGCCTACCCGCTGATCCTCTGGGAGATCGGCGGTCAGCGCACCTTCTGTCTCGAAGGGACGGTGATGACGGCCGGTGCGGCGGTGCAGTGGCTGCGCGATGGTCTGGGGATCATCTCCAATGCGGCCGAATGCGGCCCGCTCGCGGCGTCGGTGCCGGACAGCGGCGGGGTCTGGGCGGTGCCGGCGTTCCAGGGGCTCGGCACACCGCACCTGGATCCGGGTGGCCGCGCGGTGATCGGCGGCCTGTCGCGCGGCAGCACGCGCGCCCACATCGTGCGCGCGGTGCTCGAAGGGGTCGCCTTCCGCACCCGCGAAGCGCTCGACGTGCTGCTCGCCGACGCCCAGTTCGAGCGGCCGGCGCGGCTGCGCGTCGACGGCGGCGCCGCCGCCAACGACTTCTTCCTGCAGAGCCTGGCCGACACGCTCGGCATCCCGGTCGAGCGGCCCGAGCCGGTGCAGGCGACGGCGCTCGGCGCTGCCTACCTGGCCGGCCTCGCGGCCGGCGTGTGGAAGAGCCTCGACGACGTGCGCCACGCCTGGCGCTCGGGCGGCGTGTTCACCCCGCGCGTCAGCGCCGACGAACGCGAGTCGCGCTTCGCGGCCTGGCAGCAGGCGATCAGCGCCGCCCAGCTCGGCGCCGGCCCGAAATCGCCGGCGGGCTGATCCGGCACGAACACGCCGCGACGCGCAGTAGGGCTTCTTGAATCCGGCGCACCTTCTCGGCGGCGTCCTGCACGAGAGCGCACGTTTGGTGGAGGGCGCCGGGCCCTCGGCGCCGTGCTCGCCGCGCACATCGCGGTTGGGATCAGCACGGCGC
>JBOHWA010000992.1:0-8060 GCA_050735855.1 Binatia bacterium | reverse complement strand
GCGCCGTGCTGATCCCAACCGCGCTGCGCGCGGCGAGCCCGGCGCCGAGGGACCGGCCGCCCTCCACTATGTTGACTTCACCTACCCCCACCGCTATCAATCCCGTTCGCACTGACGCGGGGTGGAGCAGTCCGGTAGCTCGTCGGGCTCATAACCCGAAGGTCGGAGGTTCAAATCCTCCCCCCGCAACCTTCAAACGGCCTGCAACTCCATGGAGTTGTGGGCCGTTCTGGTTTCTCCACGGGACAGCGTTCGTCTGGTCACTTGCGGCTGGATTGCAGACGCTTGCGGATCGAGCCGGTTGACCTCGCCGTGGCGGTCCTTCTTCCAGTCGCTTTGTGCAGGCCCGGGCGCGCTGCGGCTGGAGCTCGCGCGCTGTCTGCGCACCGGGCGGGCGCAACGACGCCGATGGCAGGCTCACGTCCGCACCCTGCGCTCGCGCGCCGATGGCGCGCGGCCGATCCGTCCGGGGCGCTGGCACTGCTCTCCTCCCAGGTCCTCGATTCCCCTGGCCTCCGCGAACCAATGCGTGGCCGGGATCGACATGGCCGTAAGGGCGACAAACCGGTAGGAATTCGTGCGATTTGCTTTATCCTTGCTGGCGGGCGGACGGAGGAGTCGTGGTGGCGCCGTACAGGCGAGGGGCAGACCGACCCCGAGGAGGCGCGTCGGGCCGGGCGATGGCGGTGGCCGGAGCGGTCGCGTTGGCGTGCTGGCTGACGGCGGTTCCCGGCTCGGCGACGAGCGCGGCGGGGGCGCGCGGCACTTCATCCGCCGCCGCGGACGCATCGGCGGCGCAAGCGGCTGCGGCCCTGAAGGGCCCCCGGCCGGTGTCGCTCGCCGACACCAGCGGCGGCGGCACGGCGTCCAACGCCGGCAACTACGGCCACGGCGCGCGCCTGTCGGTGAACGAGCGCACGGCCGAGCTCACGCTCGACGCCGAGCTGGCGTCGGTGCCGGGCGTCGCCGACGACGTCAACCTGTCGGTCACGCTCAGCTACAGCTCGGCCGACGCCACCTCGGACGTCGACAACAACCTCCGCTACTTCGGCCTCCCGTACGGCTGGAAGTACAACATCTCCTTCATCGACAACCGCGGCACATACAGCCTCGTCGAGCTCGACGGCACGCAGTCGTACACCATCGATTCCAGCTTCCGCACCGAGTTCACGCCGACCGGCGGCAACACCCCGATCTCCGCCTACACCGGACTGCTGCAGTACAACCGCGCCGACGCCAACCTGCACAGCGACAGTGGCACCGTCACCGTCGGCGGCATTGCCTCCGCCTACGTGATGAACAACCTCGACGGCCTGGCCTACTACTTCTCCAGCGGCGGCCTGCTGCTCGAGACCGTCGACCGCTTCGGCAACTCGCTGCAGTACTCCTACCTGACCGACAGCGGCGGCGCCGCCGAGAGCGCGACGACGCCGACCGATGCGCTGATCGACCAGATCGTCGATTCGTGGGGCAATGCCACCACCTTCAGCTACTGCGGCGGCGCCGACACCGGCTGCACCGCCGGCCAGGTGACGGTGACGCTGCCCGACCAACGCACGACCTCGTTCGTGGTCGCCAGCGACTCGGCGATCAGCGCGTTCACCTCGCCGTCCGGCATGGTGACGGCGCTGACCTGGATCGACTCGCCCTGCGAGCACGGCTCGCAGCTGATCTCGTCGATGACCTCGGCGGTCGGCGGCTTCACGGCGGTGTCGTACGTCTGCATCGACGTCTGCACCGAGGCGTCGTCGACGTCCTGCCTCGCCACCGGCGATTCGACCACCTGGCCGGTGGTGGCGTCGCTCACCGAGTGCCCGAACAACGCCAGCGGCACCGCCTGCCCCGCCGGCGAGAGCGACGGCAATCAGATGTCCACCACCTACGCGCTCGGCACCGACAGCAGCAGCAACAACTACACCGGCTTCCCGCTCTACTCGCCGTACGCGCCCAGCGATCCGCTCGCCGACGCGCTGATGGCCTCGAACAACTCAGCCTTCGTCTACACCACGGTCGTCAGCCATCTGTACGCGGATTCGACCGTCGCCTACCAGGTCGAGAGCACCTACAACTTCCTCCACCTCAAGACCGACACGACGATGTCGGTGCGGGCGCAGCAGTCGGGCGGCGGCTACGGCCTGTCGCCGACCAAGACGACGTCGTACTGCTACACCACCACCAACGCCTCGCCTGCCAGCGGCTGTCCGACCGAGAGCGCCACCAACTACCAGTCGCTGCCGTCGAACTATCAGTCGCCGCTCATCATCGGCAGCTGCATCTTCCCGGTCGACGACGTCGGCGAAACCAGCAGCACCCGCGTCTCGGTGACGGCCCGCTCGTACGACGGCTTCGGCAACATCACCAACTCGAAGCTCTACTACGGCACCGCCTCGAGCGCCGTGCTGGCGACCTGCGATCGCGCCACCCGCCTCGATCCCGGATCGCTGCAACTGGTCGCCGACGACTACCTGTCGTTCGACACCCCGACCAGCCTCGACACCTCGGGCTACGTCGCCATCGGCCCCGGCTCCGGCCACTATGGCCTCACCACCGGCCACCAGCTGTTCCGCTACCTCGAACCGCAGGACAACGCCGCCAGCATCTTCGGCTCGATCGCCAGCAACACCGCGCCGGTGATGGTGCAGGTGACGTGCAGCACGCTCGACGCCGCCGGCACGCAGGTGAGCCAGTCGACGACCGGCATGCTGTCCGCGAGCACGTCCGCGCCGACGACGATCGGCACCACCGTCTGTCCGTCGCCGTCGTGGGATCAGTCGGTCGCGCCGCCGAAGGCGACCACCTACAGCTACGACGCCGAGGGCCGCGTGCTGTCGATGGTGACGCAGTGGGCCGGCGGCGCCTCGGCGCCGGACGGCAGCATCAGCAGCACCAGCGACACGCTGGCCTACACGCTGACGGCGACGCAGGACGGCGAGGAGTCGTGCGGCGGTGGCAGCACCGTCCTGCAGACCACCCTCACCGACGGCCAGGGCAACACCAGCCAGGCGCGCGTCTGCACCCTCAACGGGTTTCCGCTCTCCACCACCGACGCGGCGGGCAACACGCGGACGATGACGCACGACACCGAGGGCATGACCACCCAGGTCACCGACGCCAACGGCGCCTATGCTGCATTCGGCTACTACTACCAGTGCCCGATCGCGCAGGACGGCCACACCGATACCTGCCCATCCGCCAGCACCCTCACCGACTGCCCGTACGACGACCAGTCGCCGGCGCGCAGCTGCGTCGTCCAGACCCTGCACGCCGGCAGCAGCGGCACCAGCTACGCCGACGGCGTCATGCAGGTCAGCATCAAGGACGGCCTCGGCCGCGTCGCCGAGCTGCGCGACAACCTCGGCGGCCAGTCGGGCTCGGGCTATACGGCGCTGCAGACGCGCGCCACCACGACCTACGACGACCTCGGCCTGGAGGCCAGCCGCACGGCGCAGATCGGCGTCGACAGCAGCGCGCTGATCTACACCACCACCACCAGTTACGACGCCAAGCTCCGCCCCAGTCTCGTCTGCTCGCCGCGCGGCGACGCGACGCAGTTCGCCTACGACGACATCCAGCAGCAGAGCCTGATGTTGCACAACGGCATCCCGCAGCAGCAGACGCTGCGCAACGACGCCGGCCTGACGATCGCGGCGGTGGACTGCCCGGTGGCCGCCGGCGCGACCACGACCGCCGCGGGCACCTGTCCGACGACGGCGGCGGACCTCGGCAGCGTGAGCTGCACCGGCACCGGCTACAACGCCTACACGCTGCACGACGGCGGCGGCCTGACGCAATCGATGGTCGCTTCCGGTGCGGAGAGCGGCGCGTCGGTGGCGTCGGTGCAGGGCAGCCCGACGTACTCGGGCGACCTGCTGCAGTACGCCTACGCCGCGACGTCGAGCAGCGGCAACACCCAGTCGGCGATCACGGCGTCGACCGCGACCACCCGCGACCTGCAGGGGCTGCCGCTGGTGATGAACATCAGCATCACCGACGCCAGCGACACCACCGCCACCTTCGCGTCCGACACCTACACCTACAACAACATCGGCGAGGTGCTGAGCGAGCTCAACAAGCTCAGCCAGGCGGGCGGCCCGACGCTGGAGGAGACCTACGGCTACACCGCCAATCGCCTGCTCGACCAGCGCACCAGCTACGCCGGCGTCCCGTTCCAGTCGTACTACGACGACATGGATCGCCTGTTCCGCTACTGCTACCCGAGCGGCAGCGGCTCCGAGGGCGAGACCATCACCTACGATCCGCTCGCCGGCAGCATCCTGTCCGTCACCCACTTCACCAACAGCGGCGCCTGCATGTCGTGCGACACCAACGATTGCGGCGACGTGGCGACCGAGTCGATCACCTACACCTACACCCGCTTCGGCCATGTCGCGTCGAAGACCTACTCCGACGGCACCACGCTCGAGTGGGCCTACGACGCCTACCAGCGGCCGAGCTGCTTCGCCGACGCGGTGGCAACCGCCGCCGGCGCGAGCTGCCCCGCCTCGCCGACCGCCAGCGGCTTCGCGCCGACCGCCGAGCAGCTGCTCACCTGGATCACCTACTGGCCGGACAGCGACACCTATCGTCGCGGCCTGCCGATGAGCACCTGCCGCGGCGTCGTCGACGTGCCCCCGTCGAGCTACGCGATCAAGTGCATCGACACCGACTACTATACCGCCGCCGACAGCGGCGGCTCCTGCGACGCGAGCCTTGCCGGCGTCGCCGGCGCCTTCAACGACATGATCGAGACCGAGATGCTGTGCACCGGCGGCAGCTGCCTCAGCGGCACCGGCACGCTCGAGTACCAGACCACCTACCTCTACGACGCGCACGGCCGCGCCTGCTCGGTGCAGTCGATGAACAGCCAGAACAGCCTCATCCTGGGCACGACGTACAGCTACGACCAGTTCGACAACCTGGTCGCCGAGGCCTCGGCGTCCGACCTCGACAGCTCCACCGACAGCAACTTCCAGACGACCTACGGCTACGACGGCCTGATGCGGGTGGTGTCGACGACGCGGTCCGATCGGTCGAGCACCTTCCTCGAGTCCAACACCTACACCTACGACGCCGCCTCCAACATCAGTCAGCGGGTGCAGGTGTTGTCGGTGACCGACACCCCGACGCCCGGGCCGACCGGCACGCCGCCGCCGACCCGGACGCCGAGGACGACGCCGATCGCCTGCGCCGGCGACTGCAACGGCGATCTCATGGTGACCATCAACGAGCTCGTCAGCCTGGTGAACACCTCGCTCGGCAACGTCACCCTCACCTGCCCGTCCGGCGATCTGAACGGCAACGGCGAGATCGGGCTCACCGAGATCATCAGCGCGGTCAACAGCGCGCTGCAGGGGTGCTGAGCACGGCCATGCAAATCATCAATGACGCTTTCGATCCCCGTCTGCCGGCCGGTTGGCGGTCTCTCGCGCTGGTCGCGTTGATCGGCGGACTGCTGCTCGCCGGCTGTGGCGACTCCGACTCGCACGGCAAGAGCCCGACCGCGACGCCCACCACCGCACTCGCCACCATCAGCGGGTCCTGTTCCGTCCCTGGCAACGGCCCGCACGGGCTCGGCCCCTGCGCTGCGGGAACGGCGATCATCGTCTACCGCTGCGACGACCGGACCCGCTGCCTGCTCGGCGATGGGTTGGCGCAGGTGGGATCGACGACGGTCGCCGCCGGCGGCGGCTGGACGGTGCGCATTGCCGCCGCCGACGCCGACGAGACGCTCGTCGTTCACGCCGCCGTCGCCGAGGGCGTCGTCTATAGGGCCCTCGCGCTCCAGGCGGACGACGCCGCGGCGCTGCGCGCCGGCCTGTCGGCCGATTCGATCACCATCAGCCCGAGCAGCGAGGCGACGGCGCGTCTCCTCGCCACGCACGGCCTCGCCAACTATTCCGACAGCGGCGCGCAGCAGGTCGCCGACGCCGTCGAGCAGTCGACGGTCAACGTGTCGTACGTCGACATCACGACCGCCGCAGCGCCGGACGTGGCGACGACCACGGCCGCCGCCGACCCGACGGTGATGGCGACGCTGGCGAGCGCCAGCAACACGCCGACGCCCACCGCGGCGCCCGCCTGCTGTGATTGCGGCGGCGGCTGCTTCGCCGACAGCGGCAGCGGCTGCGGCGACTGCACCTCCGTTCCCGGCGCCGCCTGTGTCGGCAACGACGGCTGCGTCGCCTTCACGCCGACGGCGACGCCGACCAGCACCGTCACCGCCACCGCGACGGCGACGGCCACGCCGACCGCGACCTCGCCGCCGGCATGCTGCAACTGCGGCGGCGGCTGCTTCCAGGACAGCAGCGGCGGCTGCGGCGACTGCGCCGCGGTCGCCGACGCGGTCTGCGTCGACGGCGGCTGCGCCGCCTTCACCGCGACGCCGACCGCGACCGGCACGGCGACCGCGACCGGCACTCCCGCGAACACCCCCACACCGACGGCGACCGCGCCGCCGACAACGACGCACACGGCCAGCCCGACCGCGACGCACACCCGCACGTCCACGGGCACGCCCACCCGCACGATCACGCCGACGCCGACGCGCACCGGCACCGCGACCGCCACCGGTACGCCGACGGCGACGATCACCCTGACGCCGACGCCGACCATGGCCGCGGCGTGCGATCCCGCCAGCTGCCAGGCGACCAGCGACTGCGCCTGCGACACCCACACCTCGCTGTTCGCCATCGCCCACGCGTACAACGATCCGACCGATACGGTGCTCTATCGCGTCACCGTGGCGGCCTGGACGACCGGCACCAACTGGGGTGACGGCACCAACGGCTTCTTCTACCAGGCGACAACGGGGGGCAACTCGCCGACGACGCTCGCCTACGTGCCGTTCAACGGCGTGTCGGTGAGCAGCGCCGGCGCGCCGGCGCTGCCGGAGTTCAGCTTCATCGTCCCGGTGGATGTGTCCGCCGGCACCGGCGCGACGACGCTGACGATCGCCGCCTGTGCGTCGAACACGGTCGGCACGATGGTCGCCAACGCCTGCGATGAGGAAGAGTACACGCCGACCTGCACCGCGACGCTGTGGAGCGAGACCTACACGACGCTCACCGCTCCTGCGGTCGGACCGCCGCCGGCGTCGCTCGACAACGCCGGGCTCGAATTCAGCGGCACCAGCAACGTGACGGTGCAGAACACCGGCGTCTACAGTGCTCCCCTCACCCTGGCGCCGCCGGCGGGCCTGTCGAGCGGCGACCAGTCGTGGCTGTACAACCACCTGGTCTTCTTCGATACCAGCGGCAACCCATACACCAACGACATTTTCGACGACTGCACGCATCCGAGCATCGGCGTGCTGCCGCTCGACGAGGCGGCGTACACGGTCCCCGGCCAGGGAAGCTACCTCACCAAGTACGGCACCACGCTCGCGGTCTCCAGCGCTACCGCGCCCAACCGCCAGTTCCTCTTCTACACGTTGGACCGCCAGCAATCGTCGAGCATCAACGTCGGCGCGCAGTTCATCTACGACGCCAGCGCGGACTGCCCCGGCTACATCAACGGCGGTCCGGGCAGCATCGCCGACACCTGCGACGTCTTCCTGATCGCCGCGACGGCGGGCACCGACCTGCCCGACATCGCCCCCTACGCGCAGGTTCTGCCGGAAAGCACCGCGGCGTCGTTCTCCACCTCGCCCTCGGCGTCGGCCGGCGCGCAGGAGATCCGCAACGTCGCGATCACCGCCGACAGCAACGGCCTCTGTCAGTATGCGCTCAACCCGCTGGCGGTCAACGACGGCGCCGCCTACAACCCGCCGGACTACGTCATCGACGACAGCGCCGGCGACTGGAGCGCGTTCCCGCAGGCGCTGTACTACATCGCGCCCGCCGGCTTCGGCACCTGCAGCACGGCGCCGTTCTGCGAGAGCACGGCGAGCTACATCGGCTACGTGCCGCACTACGCCGACGCCGACGGCAACTTCGGCACGCTCAACGGCGGCAGTACCACCGAGGCCGTGATCGCCAGCTTCTCGCTCGCCGACGAGTACGTGCTCGGCGACACCACCAGCGGCGACGCCTACACGCTGCAGTGGTTCGACAACTGCGGCT
>JBOHWA010000991.1:0-4634 GCA_050735855.1 Binatia bacterium | reverse complement strand
CGCCTCCGCGCCGCGCAGCGTAGCGCGCGCGGCGCGGGGGCGAAACCCCGCGCGATGTCCTGCAACCGCGAATGGCCGCGATCGGCGAGGCTTATCGCACCAACCCCCATTGCCGCACCGCGTCGTGGGCGGATAAGTAAGCCGCACGGGAGGCAGGCAGGCCATGGCGACGACGCATCAGGTGGTGGTGATTCCAGGCGATGGGATCGGTCCCGAGGTGACGCGCGCGACACAGCGCGTGCTGGCCGCCGCGCAGGCGCCGCTGGCGTGGATCGAGCGACAGGCCGGGCTGGCGGCCCTGAAGGCCGGCAGCGAGGTGTTGCCGGCCGAGACCATCGAAGCGATCGAACACCACGGCGTGGCGCTCAAGGGGCCGTGCACGACGCCGGTGGGCGAAGGGTTCACCTCGGTCAACGTCGGCCTGCGCAAGAAGCTGAACCTGTACGCGGCGGTGCGACCGGTGCGCAACCTCGCCGGCGTGCCGACGCGCTTCGGCGGCGTCGACCTGATCATCGTGCGCGAGAACACCGAGGGGCTCTACAGCGGCGTCGAGAACCAGGTCACCGACGACGTGGTGATGAGCATGAAGGTGGCGACACAGACCGCCTGCGCCCGCATCGCCCATTGGAGCTTCCGCTTCGCCACCCGCCGGCGGCGCAAGAAGATCACCGTCTTCCACAAGGCCAACATCATGAAGGTGACCGACGGCCTGTTCCTGCGCGAGGCGCGCCGCGTGCACCAGCGCGACTATCCCAACATCGACTACCAGGAGCTGATCATCGATGCCGGCTGTATGAAGCTGGTGCAGGATCCGACGCAATTCGATCTGCTGCTGCTCGAGAACCTCTACGGCGATGTGGTCAGCGACCTGTGCGCCGGGCTGGTCGGCGGCCTCGGCGTCGTTCCCGGCGCCAACTACGGCGACCGCCACGCCGTCTTCGAAGCCGTGCACGGCTCAGCCCCCGACATCGCCGGCAAAGACATCGCCAACCCGCTGGCGCTGCTGATGTCGGCAGTGATGATGCTCAACTACCTGGCCGACGAACGCGACGATCCGAGCTGTTCGGCGGCCGCCGGGCGCATCCGTACGGCCTACGATCAGACCCTGGAAGCCGGACAGAAGACCCGCGATCTCGGCGGCGAACTGGGCACCGAGGCGTTCGCCGACGCGGTCATCGCGCGGCTGGTCTGAGGCGAAACGGGGGGAGGCCGGCATGCTGAAAGTCGTGACGCTGAAGGAGATCGAGCAGGTCTTTGAGGTGCTTGAGGAATTCGGCCTGTCGCGCGAGGCGGTGGTCATCCCCCTCAAGCCAGCCCAACCGGGCGGCGTTCGGCTGCTGCCGGATGACCGGCTGGAGATCATCCTCGACAGCGAGATCCCGCTCGAGCAGTGGCTCGTCGAAGTGCGCCGCCAGATCGCCGCGATCCTCGCCAGCGGCGCGGGGGGGGATATCAGACGCGACGACGGCTGAGGCAACTTGCGCGGCCGTCGGGGATTCGTGGTAGGGTCCGGGGCATGCGGCGCAAGCAGCTGGCGATCTTGGGTTCGACGGGCTCGATCGGCGTCACGACGCTCGCCCTGGTAGCGCGTTTTCCCGAGCGCTTCCAGGTAGTTGCGCTCGCAGGTGGACGGAATATCGAACGTCTGGCGGAGCAGGTGCAGCAGTTCAGACCGCGCCTGGTGGCGACCGGAGACGAAGCCGGCGCCGCGCAGCTGCGCGCCCTGCTACCCGACTACAGCGGCACCATCGTACCCGGGATCGACGGTATCGAGCAGGTGGCGGTGGCCGGCGAGGCGGAGCTGGTGATCTCTGCCCTGGTCGGGGCGCTCGGCCTCGGCCCGACGCTGCGGGCCATCGCCGCCGGCAAGGACGTCGCGCTGGCCAACAAAGAAGTCCTGGTGGTCGCCGGCGAGCTGGTGCAGGCGGCGGCGCGCCAGGCGCAGGTCAACGTCTTCCCACTCGACAGCGAGCACAACGCCATCTACCAGGCGATGCACGGCCACCGGCGCGCCGACGTGCGACGCATCATCCTGACCGCCTCCGGTGGGCCGTTCCTGCGCACCACGCCCGAGGAGCTGCGCAGCGTCACCCCGGCGCAGGCGTTGCAGCACCCGACCTGGAAGATGGGCAGCAAGATCACCATCGATTCCTCGACGCTGATGAACAAGGGGCTCGAGGTGATCGAAGCCCACTGGCTGTTCGATCTGCCGCCCGACCGCATCGACGTGGTCATCCACCCACAGAGCATCGTCCACTCCCTGGTCGAGTACATCGATGGGTCGGTGCTCGCCCAGCTCGGCATCCCCGACATGTCGATTCCGATCTCCTACATCCTCGCCTACCCGGAGCGGCTTGAGCTGGCGCATCTGCCGTCGCTCGACCTGGTGCGCGCCGGACGCTTGGAGTTCGTCGCACCCGACGTCGAGCGCTTCCCCTGCCTGGGGTTGGCCTATCGCGCCCTGCGCACCAAGGGCTCGGCGCCGGCCGTCCTGAACGCCGCCAACGAAGTGCTGGTCGACGCCTTCCTCAACCATGCCATCGCCTACCTCGACATCCCGCGCATCGCGCAGGACGTGCTCGACGCCCACACCGTGCTGGCGCAGCCGAGCCTCGACGAGCTGCTCGCCGCCGACGCCTGGGCCCGCAGCCGCGCCCGCGCCATGGCAAATCGGGCGCCGCTCGCGGCGACCGCGTGATCCAAGCCGGAAAACGCAGTTTACACGGCGCGGTGCGGGTGCTAGCGGGAAAGTTTACTGGGAGGTCGGTAGGTTGAATCAACGCGACTTGGAATGGTTCCGGGACTTTCTGCACAGTCGACGCCAGGAATTGCTCGGCGAGGCGGAGCGGACAGTGATCGGAATGGTCGACGGCAAGGAGAACTTCCCCGAGCCGGCCGACCGTGCAGCGCTCGAATCGGATCGCAACGCGACCCTGCGCATCCGCGACCGCGAGCGCAAGCTGATCAATAAGATCGAAGCGGCGCTGGAGCGCATCGAGGACGGCGCCTTCGGCGTCTGCGAGGAGTGCGGCGAAGCGATCGGCGTCGAGCGCCTGCGCGCCCGCCCGGTGACCACGCTGTGCATCCAGTGCAAGGCGGACCAGGAAGCCGAGGAGCGCAAACAGAAGGGCGTCTGAGCGGCACCGCGGCCCAGCCGGCCCCCGTGGAGGGCGCCGGGCCCTCGGCGCCGGGGGGTGGGCGGGGTGCTGTTCGCGAGCACGGCGCCGACGGAGCGGCGCCCTCCACGGATGCCGGCGCTAGAGTCCGCCCCCGTCGCGGACACCTCCTCAGCGCGGCAACCCGAGCACCTGCGTGGCGATGATGCCGCGCATGATCTCCGAGGTGCCGGAGGCGATGCTGGCGGCCGGCGATTGCAGGAAGCCGTTCTGCACCCACTGCTCCGCCGCGCCGCGCTCGCCCGGCAGGGGCGTGTCATAGAGCAGGCCGTCGGCGCCCAGGATCGACATGCCGATCTGCGGCATAGCCTGGGTCAGCGCCGTCCAGTGCAGCTTGATGATCGATGCCTCCGGTCCCGGCATGCCCATGCGCAGCAGCTTGCTCATGACGCGCTGGCAGGTGTGCCGGAAGGTCTGCACGCCGAGATAGACCTCGGCCAGCGCCTGCCGGGTCGTCGGATGCCGGTGCGCCCCGCGCGCCCGTGCCAGGCGCACCAGCTCCTCGAGCGCCTTGGCGAGCAGGATCTGCATCTCGACCACGTACATGATGCCGCGCTCGTTCTGCAGCGCCGAGGTGACGATCTGCCAGCCCTGGTGCAACTCGCCGAGCAGGTTGGCGCGCGGCACGCGCACCTCCTCGAAGAACACTTCGTTGAACTCCGCCTGGCCGCCGAGCTGGCGCAGCGGGCGGACGCTCACCCCCGGGCTGCGCATGTCGACCAGCAGGCAGGAGACGCCGTTGCGCCGCGACGAGTCCGGATCGGTGCGGCAGAAGACCATGCACCAGTCGGCGTGTTGGGCGTAGGTGGTCCACACCTTCTGTCCGCTGAGCACGAACACGTCGCCGTCGAGGATCGCCTTGGCGCGCAGGGAGGCCAGGTCGGAGCCCGCCCCGGGCTCGGAGAAGCCGCAGCACCACAGGTCGGCCGCGTCGAGGATGCGCGGCGCGAAGCGCTGCTTCTGCTCTTCGCTGCCGTAGGCCAGGATCGGCGGCCCGACGATGCCGATGCCGAGGTTGTTGATCACCTCGGGGGCGTCGACGCGCGACATCTCCTCGACATAGGCGATCTGTTCGGCGATCGAGGCGCCGCGCCCGCCGTACTCGGCCGGCCAGGTGATCGCCACCCAGCGGTCCTTGGCGAGCCGCGCCTGCCAGGCGCGCAGGCGCGGGATGCGCTCCGCCTCGGACAGGGTGGCGATGTGCGACCGCCGCATGTCGTCGGTCAGCTGCTGACCCAACCAGGCGCGCAGCTCGGTGCGAAACTCCGGGACCGTCTCGGTGCTCATGCCGCGTGCTTCTAGTGAGCCCGCCGCCGGCGGTCAATCAGCACCCGGCTTGGGTAGTGGGTCTGTTTGGGGTCGGGTCAACCCCGCTGTGAGTCACCTTGCCGGCGAGCGGCAGCCTGATGGAGGGCGCCGGTCCCTCGGCGCCGTGCCGATCCCAACCGCGGGGTACGC
>JBOHWA010000990.1:0-1971 GCA_050735855.1 Binatia bacterium | reverse complement strand
TGCGCGCCGTGTTCGCGCGCGATCCGCGCACCGCGGCGATCCCCATCGTCACCGGCGCGATCGGGCCGGCGGTGTCCACCGAGCACGTCGCGTTGATCCCCTCCGACTGTCTGGTCACCGCCGCCACCCTGCAGCAGGTGCACGGCACGGTGCTCAACGGCCGCCCGCTGTTATTCCAGGCGCACGGCGGCGGGCCCGGCATCGTGCTCGGCCGGCGCGAATGCCTGTCCGCCGTCGACGGACCGGCCGGCGCGCTGCAGGCGCCGCAGATGGTCTCGCTCAACGGCGCGCTCTGCATCCCGGTGCCCGACGCACAGGCCGCCGACGATGCGGAAGGGGCGCTGGTGCGCTCGCTCGGCGCCGAGACGGCGGCGACCGACGGGCCGATCGCCCGCCTCGACCGCGCCATCTCGACGCGCGTCAGCCGCCAATTGGTGCGCACGCCGCTGCGCCCCAACCACATCACCACCATCGGCACGATCATCGGCATGACCGGCGCCTGGTGCCTGGCGCAGGGGACGTACGGGTTCGGCGTGCTCGGCACGCTGCTGTTCTGGGCCGCGGTGATCATCGACGGCTGCGACGGCGAGGTGGCGCGGCTCACATTCCAGGAGTCGCGCTTCGGCTACCTGTACGACATCACCACCGACAACCTGGTGCACGTCGCCATCTTCGCCGGCCTCGGCATCGGCCTCTACCGCAGCGCGCCGGCCGACAATCACTTCCTGGCGCTCGGCGCGCTGCTGGTCGGCGGCTTCCTCTGCGCCACCGCCGCCACGCTCACCCTGCTGGTGCCCAATCCGCCCACCGATCAGGCGCCGGCGCGCACCGCCCGCGGCCGCGCGCGGCAGACGTTGCTGCGCGGCTTCGAGGCGCTGATGAACCGCGACTTCGCCTACCTGCTCGTGCCGCTCGCGCTGCTCGGCCGGCTCGACTGGTTCCTCTGGGGCGCCGCGTTCGGCACCTATGTGTACGCCGGCCTGCTGGTGCTGGTGTACCGCTGGCGCAACGCGGAGTGAGCGCGCGGCGACTGATCGTCTCGGCCGACGATTTCGGCATGTCGGCCGGAGTGAACGCCGGGATCATCCGGGCGCATCGCGACGGCATCCTCGGCGACGCCAGCCTGATGGTGAACGGGGCGGCGTTCGACGACGCCGTCGCCCTGGCGCGCGCCCACCCGACGCTCGGCGTCGGCCTGCACCTGATGCTGGTGCAGGGCCGCTGTGCGGCGCCGCCGGCCGACATCCCGCTGCTCGCCGGCGCCGATGGCTTGTTCTCCAACGCGCCGGTGTGGAGCGGCATGCGTTTCTTCTTCATTCCGGGGCTGCGCGCCCAGCTGCGCCGCGAGATCGTCGCCCAGCTCGACACGTTCGCCCGCACCGGGCTGCCGCTGACCCACGTCGACGGCCACCTCACCATCCACATGCACCCGGCGGTCATCGCCATCCTGATCGAGCTGGCGCCGCGCTACGGCATCAGCGCGGTGCGCCTGCCGCGCGAGCCGCTGCGGGCGGCGCTGGGTTTCGACCGCCGCCATCTGCTGCGCAAGCTGTTCGAGGCCGGCTCGTTCACCGCCCTGTCGGCCTGGGCGGCGCCGCGCCTGCAGCGCGCCGGCATCCGCCACCCGGATCGCATGTTCGGCCTGCACCAGAGCGGGCGCGTGTCAGAAGACTACCTGCTCGCGGTGCTCGCCGCGCTGCCGCCCGGCGTCAACGAGTTGTACTGCCACCCGGCGCTGCTCGACGACGAAGCGCGGCGCTGGCGCCCGGCCGACTACGAGAGCGAGCAGGAGCTCGCCGGCCTGTGCAGCCCGCGCGTGCGCGAGGCGATGGCGCGGGCGGGGATCGAACGCATCGGCTACCGCGATCTGTGAGCCGATCGGGATGCGGGGCGCGCCGATAGCGCGCGCGTCACGCACAACGCACGGGCGCCATCGCGTGGAGGGCGCCGGGCCCTCGGCGCCGGGGGCGG
>JBOHWA010000989.1:0-9783 GCA_050735855.1 Binatia bacterium | reverse complement strand
GCACTACTGTACGCCCGCCGGCCCGGCGGGCGCCGCCCCCGACCGCGTGCTCGCCTGCTACGCGCTGCGCGAGGACCAGCCGCCGCGCACGGCGCCGCCCGACCAGAAGGTGGGTGGCGAGTTCGGCGCCCACACGCTGCGCCTCGCCGTCACCGGCCGCACCCTGTGCGTCCCGTCGACGCTGAAATAGCGCGGGGGGCCACCGCCGGGTCCGCGTGTGCGGCCGACTCCCTGCAAGTGCTTGACGCCTACTGCCGAGAGTGTGAGAAGCGCGCAGTATTCTAGATGGCGGCCGCTTGGGCGTCGGTCGCTGGGAGGCTGGATGACCGCAACGCCATGCAGTATCGGGGAGGCCGAGATCGGGGTGCCAGTGGCGCACAACTGGATCGCCGCGATGCTGCTGGTGGCCGCGTTCAGTGCGTCGCCCGCCGGCGCTGCGACACTGACGGTCTGCGCCAGCGGCTGCGACTACTCGACGGTGGGCGCCGCGCTCGCCGCCTCCGATGACGGCGACACCGTTCAGGTGTCGGCTGGCACCTACGCCGAGGGCGTGTTCGAGGTCGGCACCAGCATCACGCTGCAGGGGGCGGCCGCGTCCAGCACGACCCTGGTCGGCGACGGCTCGGGGAGCGTCATGAACGTGAGCGGTGAAAGCGTCACGCTCGACGGCGTGACCATCCGCGGCGGCAGTGCGGTTGGCAACAACGGCGGCGGCGTCACTGCCCTCGGCGGCAGCCTGACGATTCGCAATTGCGCCATCACGGACAACGCCGGCCCGGGCGTGGCCAGCGTCTCGCCGCTGACCGTGATCGACACCGTGATCAGTGGCAACGACGCAGTCGCCACCGCAGCTGGTTCCGGCGGTGTCGGCGGCGGCATCGTCATCTACGACGGCCCGCTGACGGTCACCGGCAGCCAGGTGCGCGACAACCGTGCCGGGACCGACGGCGGCGGGATCGCAGTGTTCAGCTCGGCGACCATCTCCGACAGCGTCATCGACGGCAACACCGCCGGCCAGAACGGCGGCGGCATCGCGTTGCTCGGCACCGTGGTGCTGCAGAACGGCTCGGTCACCAACAACCGGGCGCAAGCTGGCGACGGCGGCGGCATCTGGAGCAACCAGGGCGACCTCACGGTCAGTGCCAGCACCATCGCCGGCAACACGGCGCTCGGCGCCACTGGCCAGGGTGGCGGCCTCTACCTGGCGTCGTTCCTCAGCAACGACGTCGCGGGCCCGTTCGGGATCGAGAACAGCACCGTCAGCGGCAACCAGGCACGGCTCGCCGGGGCCGGCATCGCCATCTCCAACCAAGGCGACAGCGGCATCCAATGCAACTTCGCCTGCCAGATCAGTTCGTCCACCATCGCCAACAACCAACTGACGGGAGCGCGCGCCGGCGCCGGCGCCGGTCTCGACATCAGCGGCGTCGCGGTCAACGTCGGTGCCAGCATCGTCGCAGGCAACACCGCCGGGCCGAATTGCGGCGGCCCTGGGTCGGTGCGCAGCAACGGCTTCAACGTCGCGGGCGACGCGAGCTGCGATCTGACCGGCAGCGGCGACCTGCCGAACACCGATCCGATATTGCAGCCGCTGGCGGTCAATCCGCCGGGCATGACCGAAACCATGGCCCTGTGCACGGCCTCCAATCCCCCGACCTGTACCGGTCGCAGCCCGGCGATCGGCCTCAACACCGCCTGCCCGCCGCCGAGCACCGATCAGCGCGGCGTGAACCGTCCGGCAGGACGCTGCGACAGCGGTGCCTACGAGACCGGCGGCCTGGGAGCGCCCGAGCCGACCCCCACGACGCGACCGTCGCACGACTCCGACGACGGCTGCGCAGTCGCCGCACCGCAGCCGGGCCGCACCGCCTTCGGCCTGCTCGCACCGCTCGTGCTGCTGGTCCTCGGCGGCGCCTGGATGCGCGCGCGTCGGCACTTGATCTGAAAGAGATTTCCACCACAGAGGCACAGAGACACGGAGAGAGAAGGCGGGGAAGGATCCGACGCACCTTTCCTGACCCTTGTCGTTGATGAACTTGGGTAAGAGGCTCGTCGCTGCGGGCGTGCGGTGCCGTCTCTGCGTCTTCGTGTCTCTGTGCCTCTGTGGTGAGTTCTTTGTCCAAATCAGGATTAGCTAGTCTAGCTAGCTGTTGAAGTTGAACAGATCACAGCTCGGACAACTCGGGAAAACATCCCCTTCCGTTGTGCCTGTCCCTGGAGGATCGGTGCTCTGCGATGGAGTTTGCGCTGTCGGCTAGAAAACCGCCGCAACCCGTTGACAGTATTTGGCGGTCTGGGTAGCGCAGAGATGTGGCAGATAGAATGGGAACGTACGGAGTGGGCCATGGTGACGGACGTCTGGGCCGAGCGCGGCGTCGCGCATTCGCGGGCGGGCCGCGCCGCGCTGACCTTGGCGACGGTGCGTTCTGCTGCGCCAGCAAGTGGGAGGCCCGCGCGAGAGCTGTCGCGCGCGGGCGATTTGGGTTGCGTCGCCGACACCGGGTTTCGCCCGCCGACACCTTCTGTGGCGCGCCGCTGCCGTGAGCGATTGGCGGGTCAAGTTGGGTCGAGGAATATCCAATCGTGCCAGACCGCGCCCCGGCGGCAGCTTGTTGGGGCGCGGAGCGGTGCTCGCGCTGTTGCTGGTCTGCACCGCCGCTCAGGGCGTGGACTGCCCTGGAGATTGCGACGGCAATGGGCAGGTCGGTGTGAATGAACTGATCCAGGCCGTGATCATCAGTCTGAGTGGACGTGGCGTGGGAGATTGCGCCGCGGCCGATGCGGACCAAAGCGGCGCAGTCGCGGTCAATGAACTGGTGCTAGCGGTCAGGGCTGCCCTGGATGGATGCGGAGGAGAGCAGGCAACCCGCACGCCGTCGCCTCGGCCGACCCGACCCCCGTCGGTCCTGCCGCCGATCGTCGACACCGGCCGCGTCGTCTTCATCTCGAGCGGTGGCGAGCGCTGCTGCATCGCCGTCGATCCGGCGCTGCTGCCGACCATGCCGCAGCAGGGTCAGACGGTGCTGGTGCTCGACGACCTCCCGATCGGCCCGGCGACGGTCTCCATCGCCGGCTACATCGGGGACTTCGCACCGGCGCCGGCTGGGGTCACCGCGACGTGCAAGACCCTGACCTCGACCGGCGTCAAGCCCTGCGTTCCGAGCCAGAACGCCGCCGCCGCCTACGAGACCGATCCCGTGCCGGTCGTCATCGTGCCCGGCGCGCTGGTGAGACTCGGCACCTTCGAGTTCGTCGCGCGGCCATTCGTGCTCGACTTCACGCCGCCGCAGAACACCCAGGCGCCGCAGCCGCTGGACCTCGCCTTCACCGTCGTCGATGCCATGACCGGCATCGAGGCTCGCTCCGTGGCACTCGACATCACCCTCAACGTCGCGCCGGGCGGGCTGCCCGGCGTCCCCCCGCAGACCACACGCGTGCCGCTCGAGCTCGATCCGTGCCTGGACGGCAGCGCCCGTCCGTGCAGCCTCCGGGGCGACCTCGGCCTCTCCGGCTTCAAGGCCAGGGGCGTGGCCGAGTACCTCTCGTCCCTCGAGCCCGGCCCGGCCGCGGCGCGCATTACGGCGCAGAATCTCGCCGATCCGCCCCGCGCTCTCGACCTCACCTACATGTTCGTTGTCCTGCCCGCACCGACCACGACGCCGGTGGCGACGACCACCCCGACGTCGACGTGGACCGTGGAACCGACGAGGACGCCGATCCCCTCGGACACACCGACCGCGGTACCGACGGCGACAGACACGGCCTCGGCGACGATGACGCGGACGCGCACCCTCACCCCCACCGTGACCCAGACCAGAACCGCCACGGCGACACGGACCGCGACCGCCGTGCCGCCGACCCGCACGCCAACCGGCACGCCCGTCCCGACGCCGACCACCCTGTGCAAGGTGACACCCCGCGCCGGTTGTCGCTCCGCCGGCAAGTCGCTGCTGTTGATCAAGCCCGCCCTCGATCGCAGCAAGCTCACCTGGCGCTGGCTCAGGGGCAATGCGCCGTTTGTCGAGTTCGGCGACCCGACCAGCGCCACCTCCTACGGGCTGTGTGTCTACGCTACGACGAGAGCGGGCCCCTCCCTCGCCGTCGACGTTGGGGTGAGAGCCGCCGGCGAATGCCGTCGCTCGCCATGCTGGAGCAGGCACGGCGCCGCCGGCTCCAGTGGCTATCGCTACCGTGACAGCTTCGGCGCCGAGCACGGCATGGAGAAACTGACCCTGAATGGGGGCAGGCCTGGCCGCGACTCGCTGTCCGCCAGTGCCGGCGGGAAGTCTCTCGTGCTGCCGCTGCCGTTCAGCAACAGTGATTTCTTCGCTCCGGACGAGGATGTCATCGTGCAGCTGGTGACCGACGCTGACCGGTGCTGGGAGTCGATCTTTCGGCCCGGTGACGTTCTCCTGAATCGGCCGGAACGGTATCAGGCGGCGCGATGAGGAGGATGGATCGGGCGCGCTGAGTTCACGCGAGGGGTAGCGGATCGGCGGCAGCGCCGAGCGACGCGCGGTCGGTCACGGCTTGAGACGTTCCTGCTGGACCTCGGTGACGGCGGCAAACTCCGGATCCTTGTGGACCAGGACCGCGTCGTGGATCAGCGCCGTTGCGGCGATCCACGCATCGGCGACCGAGAGCCCACCGCGCGATTTGATGGCCGCGGCCTGCGCCAGAATTTCGGCTTCGCAGCCCAGCCATTTCACCCCGGCCGCGTCGAGTAGTCGCACCGCATCCTCGGCCGCCGCGGCACCCTCGTCGGCGGTGATGCGGTAGAGCATCTCCATGCGGGTCATGAAGGAGACCTGCACGCTGGCGCGCCCCGCGCCGGCGCCACGCAGCAGCTGCTCGACGCGATCCGCTCCTGCTTCGTCGCCGCGCAGCGCCAGGACCGCCGACGTGTCGAGCACATAGCCGCTCACTTCAGCGTCCGTCCCGCCGCCGGTCGCGCGCCCGATCCGCCAACAGCCGCTTCACCGAGCCCGCCTTCCCGGCGCCGCGCAACGCCGCAACCGGGTCCTTCGGCAGCGGAATCACCCGCGCCGTGTTGCCCTCGACGACCCAGTCCAAGATGGTGTTGGTCTCGATCAGCAATCGCCGGCGAACGTCAGCAGGAATCGATACCTGTCCGCGCTCGGTCACTTTGGTACGCATTGGCTGCGGTTAACATGTGGATCTGTCTTCGACAAGAGTGAAGGTTCCTGTGGGCTCTTCGGCCCCGCGTCAGGCGCTGCGCGGGTCGAGGCGATCGCGCAGGTGGTCGCCGAGGAAGTTGAAGCTCAGGACGGTGGCGAAGATGAACAGCCCGGGGGTGAGGATCCACGGGTAGCGAACCAGGTTCTGCACGTTCTGGGCTTCGGCGAGCAGGTTGCCCCAACTGGCGCCGGGCTCCTGGATGCCGAGCCCGAGCAGCGAGAGGGCGCTCTCGCCGAGGATGAACGACGGCACGCCGAGGGTGGCGGCGACGATGGTGTAGCCAAAGGTGCCGGGGATGACGTGGCGCAGCAGGATGCGCCGGCGCCGGGCGCCGAGCGCACGGGCGGCGACGACGTACTCGGCTTCGCGCAGGCCGGCGACCAGGCCGCGCACGACGCGCGCGAAGGCGGCCCAGCTGGCGATGCTCATGATGACGACGATGAGCAGGAAGGTGGCGGTGGGCGAGAGGCTCGGCGGGATGACCGCGGCGAGGGCGAGCAGCAGGTAGAACGTCGGCAGGGTCATCTGCACTTCGACGCCGCGCATGATCAGCGTATCGACCCAGCCGCCGAAGTAGCCGGCCACGGCGCCGACCAGGGTGCCGAGGGTGCAGGTGATCAGCACGCCGAGCAGGCCGATCGCCAGGCTGACGCGGCCGCCGAAGACGATGCGCGAGAAGAGATCGCGGCCGAGGCCGTCGGTGCCGAGGAGGAAGAACTTGTCGCCGCCCGCCGGCGTGGTGAACAGGTGCCCGTCGCTGAACAGCCGGATCGGCACGCGCACGTCGCGCTGCAGCTCGTAGCGCCGCGTGGTCGGGTCGGCGAGGCGAGAGGGATGCGTGTAGAAGAGTGAGGTGCCCCAGTCGCCGGGCGCCTGCAGGCGCAGCGGTGACGGCGGGCAGTTGGGGAAGCGGCGGTTCTGTTCGGTGTAGTCGTAGGGCGCCACCCACGGCGCCGCGAGGGCCATCAGGTAGAGCGCGGCGAGCAGCGCTGCGCTGGCGCCGACCACGGCGCCGCCGCCGCGCAGCCAGCCGCGCCTCATCGCGCCGCCTCCAGGCGGTTGGGATCGATGCGCGGGTCGACGGCGGTGAGCGCCAGGTCGGCGAGCAGGTTGCCGAGCAGCAGCAGCAGCGCGCCGAGCAGCACGGCGCCCATGACCAGGAAGACGTCGAGCGAGCGCACCGCCTCGAGCAGCAGGGTGCCGAGGCCCTGCAGGTTCATCACCGCCTCGACCAGCGCGGCGCCGCTGAGCAGCGTGCCGAGCTCGTAGCCGGCGAGGGTGACGAACGGATTGAGGGCGTTGCGCAGGATGTGCTTCCACACCACGCGGCGCTCGGGCGCCCCCTTGGCGCGCGCCGTGCGGACGAAGTCGGCGTCCTTGAGCGCGAGGATCTGCCCGCGCATCAGGCGCATCAGGCCGGCCATCCCGCCCAGGCCGAGGACCAGCACCGGCAGCACCAGATGGTGCAGCCGGTCGGCGATGCGGGCGCCGAGGCCGAGCGATTCGTAGTCGATCGACGTGGTCCCGCCGATCGGGAACCAGCCGGTGCGCAGGGCGAGCACCATGAGCAGGAAGGCGAGAAAGAAGTTCGGCACCGACATGCCGAGGAAGGCGACCAGCGCCAGCAGCCGATCGCGCGGCGAATGCGGGCGCAGCGCGGCGAAGATGCCCAGCGGGATGGCGAGTAGCCAACTGAAGGCGATGCTCGCCACGGCGAGGATCAGCGTGTTCAGCACGCGCATCGCCAGCAGGTCGGCGACCGGGACGCGGTAGGCGACCGACAGGCCGAGATCGAAGTGCGCCGCGCGCCACAGCCATTTGCCGTAGCGCACCAGCAGGGGCTGGCCGAAGCCGAACTCGCGCTCCAACGCCGCCACGGTGTCAGGCGAGAAGGACGGGTTCAGGCGCATCTCGCCGAATGGATCGCCCGGGGCGAGATCCATGACGAAGAAGACGATGAACGTGATCCCGATCAGCAGCGGGATCATCACCAGCGCGCGGCGGAGGAGAAACCGGAGCATGATCTCACCGCGGAGACGCGGAGGTGCGGAGGCGAAGGAGTGATAGGTGACGTGCCGCCGCCTCGCTGAAGTCAACGCTGCTGTTCATGGGGATTTTCGGCGCACGGACGATGGCGAATCTCTCCGCGTTCTCCGCGTCTCCGCGGTGAAATCCTATTCTGCGAAGCGCAGCAGCTCGGGGCGGTAGACGCCCCAGACGGAGGGGCTGTAGTTCTGCAGGGCGTTGGTGCTGGCGGTGAAGCGTTGGGCGTGGACGGTCTGGATCATCGGCAGCTCCTGGTTGAGGATCGCCTGGATGCGCCAGTAGGCCTGTTGGCGCTGAGCGGGGTCGAGCGCGCGCGCGCCGGTGTCGAGCAGCCGGTCGATCTCGGCCTCCCATTCGGTGGCCGGCGCCTTCTGGTTCGGGTGCCAGAGATGCAGGTTGCCGCTCGAGCGCAGCAGGTTGGCGGCGTTGTGCGGCTCGGGGCTGCCGGTGAAGCCCATCAGCATGGCGTCCCAGTCGAACGTCGTGTCGAGCTTCTCGACCAGCAGGCCGAAGTCGAGCGGTTTGAAGTGCACCTTCATGCCCAGCCCGCGTTCCCAGTCCTCTTTGACGATGGCGCAGATCTTCTCGCGCACCTGGTTGCCGGCGTTGGTGTTGAGGGTGAACTCGACCGGATGGCCGTCGCGATCCTCGATGACGCCGTCGCCGTCGCGGTCCTGGTAGCCGCCCTCGGCGAGCAGCCGGCGGGCGGTGTCGAGGTCGTAGGCGTAGTCGGTCAGGTTGGGATTGTAGAACTGGGCGTTCTCCGGCGAGAGGTACGACAGCGCCGGGCGTCCGAAGCCGTGCAGGGCGTTGTTGACGATCGACGGCTTGTCGATGCTGTGGGCGATGGCGCGCAGAAAGAGCGGATCGGTGAACCAGCGCAGGCGCGGATCGGGCGCGCCGTTGGCGCGGTAGTGGGCCGGGTTGCGGTTGAAGGTGACGAACAGGGTTCCGGTGTCGAGGCCGATCTCCTGCACGGCGATGTCGCGCGCGCCCGTTTGCGCGCGCAGGTCCGGAATCTCCTCCGGCCGCGGCGTGTGGATGTCGGTCTCGCCGGCGAGGAACTTGAGATAGGCCGTATCCTGGTTGGCGACGATGCGGATCGTCTGCTCCTGCAGATAGGGCAGCGGCTGGCCGGCGTCGTCGCGCCGCCAGTAGTCGGGGTTGCGCACCAGATGGATGTACTGGGCGGGCTCGTAGCGCTCGAGCTTGTACGGGCCGCTGCCGATCAGGCGCTCGGGCGGCGTGGCGATGCCCCATTGTTGGGCGAGCTCGCCGGCGGCGAGGGCGGGGCCGAGGATGTGTTTGGGGACGATCGGCGCGGCGATCGCCGAGAGCAACGGGGCGAACGGGCGCGGCAGGCGGACGCGCACGGTGTAGTCGTCGATGGCGTCGATCTTGGGCCGCTGGCCGTCGATGGTGAGCGGGTGCTTGAGCGAGCTCGGCACGCGCGGGTCGAAGATGGCATCGAAGGTGAACACCACGTCGGCGGCGGTGAGCGGTTGGCCGTCGTGCCAGCGCACGTCGCGGCGCAGGAAGAAGGTCGCCTCGGTGCCGTCGGGGTTCAGCGTCCAGCGCTCGGCCAGGGCCGGGTGCATCTCCAGGGTGCGCGGGTCGAGGCGCACAAGGGCGTCGAACAGATCGCCGATCGCGGCCGACGACGCGGCGTCGGTGACGATCAGCGGGTTGAACGTTTTCGGATCGGCGATGGTGGCGGTGAACAGGTGCGACGCGTGCCGCGGCCGGGTGGCCGTCGCGGCGGTGGGTGCCGGCGCGCCCCCCGGCGCGGCGGGATCCGAATTGCAGGCGGCGAGAGCGAGCAGCGCCAGCCACACGACGGCGGCGGCGCGGGTCACTGGGCGGCCCGGTCGAGGGCGACGTCCTGGCTGCCTGGTGGCGTTTGCAACACGAACACCGCCGGCGGCAGCTCGGGGTTGATCTCGGTCTCGCTCAGGGCGATCTCGACCCGCCGCTCGGCCTCGGGCAGCTCGACGCGCAGGCGGCTCGGCACGCGCCGGCCGCCGACGTTGGTATAGGCGTCGAAGGTGACCCGCAGGGCGACCCGTCCATCCTCGGTCTGCTCCTCATAGCGCAGCGGCTCGAGCGCGCCGTTGAACCACGCCACCTGGACGAGCGCCTGGTGCTCCTGCCAGAGCTTGGTCAGGCCATCGTCCTCCGACACCACCGCCGTGCCGTCGATCGCGATCGGCGGCGTGCCGAGCAGCAGATCGACCGCGGTCGCCACCGGCAGATCGACCTGTGCGTAGCGCGCCAGGTTGTCGGCCGTGGCACGCCCGCGGTAGACGGTGCTGCTGCTGCGCTCCCAAGCCGCCAGCGTGCCGTTGGCGGCGGTGAGGACGAAGAGCGCGCCGAACGGCGACAGGACCTCCATGCGCAAGCGGTCCGGTCGCGCGGCGATCAGGATCTGGCGCGCGCTGCCGGAATCCTCGGGCGCGCTGTAGGTCAGCTTGGCGAGGGCGCGCACGCTGTGCACCGCGGTACGCTGCCGCGCCAGCGCGGCGGCGATCGCGCCGGGCT
>JBOHWA010000988.1:0-5761 GCA_050735855.1 Binatia bacterium | reverse complement strand
GAGCTGATCAGCGCCGAGGTCAACGCCCTCGGCGGCTGTCCGGCGGCGGCGCCGACCGCGCTAGCACGTTGAGGTCGCCGCCGGCTCCGGCGGCAGGGGCAGGGTGAAGCAGAAGGTGGTGCCGCCGGCGGGGTTGGCGCTGTTCCAGATGCGCCCGCCGTGCGCCTCGACGATCGTGCGACAGATCGACAGGCCCATGCCGAGGCCCTCCGGCTTGCTGGTGATGAAGGGCTCGAAGATCTCCGCCGCCAGCGCCGCCGGTAGGCCGGCGCCGGTGTCGCTCACCGCCACCTCGACCTCTTGTCCGGTGCAGCGCGTGCGGATGGTCAGCTCGGGGCGCTCGCCGGGAGGGTCGTCGATCGCCTCCAGCGCATTGCGCAGCAAGTTGAGCACCACCTGCTCGATCTGCACGGTGTCGACCTCGACCAGCGGCAGATCGGCCTGCAGCTCGACCGGCACGCGGATGTTGCGCTCGCGCGCTTCGGCGTCGACGAACCGCAGCACCTCGCGCACCAGCGCGTTGAGCTGCACCGGCTGGCGCTGCAGCTCGCTCTTGCGCACGAAGCCGCGCAGCCGGCGGATGATCTCGCCGGCGCGCACCGCCTGCGCGGCGATCTCCTCCATTGCGCTGAGCAGCGGTTCGACGTCGTCCGGCCGCGCCCGCAGCCGATGCGCGCAGCCCTTGGCGTAGCTGACGATCGCGGTCAGCGGCTGGTTGACCTCGTGCGCCAGCACCGCGGCCATCTCGCCCATCGTGCGCCGGCGCAGCACGTGTGCCAGCTCCTGCTGGTGGCGCCGCGCTTCGTCCTCGGCCCGCTTGCGGTCGCTGATGTCGACGTACGCCACCTGCACCGCCGGGCGGCCGCGGTACTCGATGCGGCTGGCGTAGACTTCGATCCAGCGCGTCGATCCGTCGCGGTGGATGAAGCGCAGCTCCGAGTGGTTCGACGCCACGTTGCCATCCAGGCGGCTGATGGCCACCTGCCACATGGCGTCGCGCTCGTCGGGATGCAGCGCTTCGCGCAGGCGATCCGGCGTCATGCCCAGCAGCTCGTCGATCGAATAGCCGCTCAGCTGGGTGAGCGCCTCGTTGGCGAAGACGATGCGCAGGTCCTGAAAGATCAGCAGCCCCTGCAGCGAGTTCTCGACCAGCGTGCGGTAGGCGGCCTCGGCCTCGACGCGATCGGTGACGTCGCGGCTGTTGACGATGACGCCGCGCACGCTCGGATCGTCGAGCAGATTGGTCGCGATGCTCTCGAGCCAGCGCCACGACCCGTCGCGGTGCTGGATCCGGTAGGCGGTGATGACGCGCCCGCCCGGGCGGGTGAGGACCTCGTAGAAATCCCCGCTGACGCGCACCTGATCGTCGGCGTGGATGCGCTCGAAGCCGTCGTGGCCGATCCAGTCCTTCACCGGCACGTCGAGGACGCGCTCGATCGACGGCCCCATGAAACAGACCCGGCCGAGCGCGTCCATGACGACGATGATATCCGAGCTGTTCTCGGTCAGGATGCGGAAGCGGCGCTCGTTGTCCGCCGCACTGGCTGGCGGCGAGGTCCACAACCCGCGCGTCTCGGCCGCGCTGCCGTCGGGCGCCGCTGCGCCGGTCTCCGGCCGGTGGTGTGGATCGTTGCGCGTCACGCCCTCCCCTCCGTGTGCGCGAATGTCTTAGCGCACTGCAGACTGGCTTGTCATGCTTGCCCGCCCCTGCGCGAGCGAAAAAGGCCTGCCGGGCGCGGCGGGCGAGGATTGACAGGGCCGCGGTCGGCCCATCAAGTGCGGCAGAGGGGGATCTCGCATGGAGACGGCCACAGCATCCGCACCACCGCCACGCCGCCGCCGCTGGCTGCGCTTCACGCTGTTCGGGCTGGGGCTGGTGCTGGCGAGCGTCGGCGGCTTCACGCTGCGCACGTTGTGGCGCGCCGGCGCCTTTCGCTCGATCGAGCCGCACTTCGCCGGCCGCTGCCGGCTGATCGAGGGCGCGGTCGGCAGCGAGGATCTGACCATCGACGAGCGCAGCGGTCGCGCCTACATCTCCTCCACCGATCGCCGCGCTGCGATGGCCGGCCGACCGGTGCCGGGCGCCATCTACGCGTATGACCTGGATGCGCCGGACGCAGCGCCGATCAATCTGACCCCCGAGGCCGGCGTCAGCTTCCAGCCGCACGGCATCAGCCTCTGGCCGCAGCCCGATGGCGGCGCCGTGCTGTTCGTCATCAACCATCCAGCGCCGTCGAGCGGCTTTCCGCGCCACACGGTCGAGATCTTCGATGTCGGCCCGACGGCGCTCACCCATCGCGCGACGCTCACCGATCCGCGTCTGGTCATGCCGAACGATCTGGTAGCGGTCGCCGCCGACCGCTTCTACCTGACCAACACCCACGCCAATCCGCTCGGCTGGCGGCAGACGATGGAGACCTACCTGCAGATGCGCGGCGCGCAGATCCTGTCGTACGGGCCGGGCGGCTTTCGCGTTGCCGCCGCCGACCAGCTCTTTCCCAATGGCATCAACGCCAGCCGCGACGGGCGGACGATCTACGCCGCCTCGGTCACCGGCCTGAGCCTGTTGGTCTTCGACCGCGACCCGGCCACCGATGCGCTGACCCTGCGCGAGGAGGTCCCGATCGGCAGCGGCGGCGACAACATCGAGGTCGACGGCGACGGCGCGCTGTGGATCGGCAGCCATCCGAAGCTGCTCGCCGTCGGGCCGCACACCGAAGATCCGGCCAACCTGGCGCCCGCTCAGGTGCTGCGCGTCGCCCCCGGCGGCGCCGGCGGCTGGACGGTCGACGAGATCTATCTCAGCGAGGGCAAGCCGCTCGGCGCCGCCAGCGTCGCCGCCCGCCGCGGCAAGCGGCTGCTGATCGGCCAGATCATGGGCGACGGCATCCTCGATTGCGAGATGGAGGACTGACGACGCACGCGAGGTGCGGTCAGACCGCGCGTTCGATCGCCTGAACCAGCTCGGGCGAGGACGGCGTCGTGGTCGGCGAGAAGCGCGCCAGCACGCGGCCGGTCTTGTCGACCAGGAACTTGGCGAAGTTCCACTGGATGTCGCCCGGGCCGTCGGGCTGCGTCGCCTGCGTGGTGAGGAAGGCGTACAGCGGGTGGCGCCCGTCACCGTTCACCTCGAGCTTGCTGAACAGCGGGAAGGTGACGTTGAAGCGCGTCTCGCAGAAGGTCTTGATCTCGCCTTCGCTGCCCGGCTCCTGCGCGCCGAACTGGTTGCACGGAAAGCCCAGCACCTCGAAGCCGCGGGCGCCGAAGCGCGTGTACAACTCCTGCAATCCCGAGTACTGCGGCGTCAGCCCGCACTGCGAGGCGACGTTGACCAGCAGCAGCGTCTTGCCGGCGTAGTCCCGCAGCGACTTGGCGTCGCCGTCGATCGTGGTCACGGTGAAATCGTGTGCGCTCGCCATGCCGCAGCCATTGGCAGACCCGCGCCCAGGTTGCAACGGCCCGCCGGCGGCCGGCCGCGCTTTGCGTTCCGCGTTGGGCGTGGGGCGTTGCGGATCCAATCTGCAAACGCGGAACGCCAGACGCGAAACGCACAACGTCCTCCGTTGACCCACCGGCGGAGCGCTAGTAAGCCTCGCCCCCATGGCCATGATCGGAATTCGGTTCGACCTGCGGGTGCCGTCGTTCGCGACCACCACGCATGCGCAGATGTACGCCGCCTGCCTCGACCAGTGCGAGTGGGCGGACACGCTCGGGCTCGACATCGTCGTGCTGTCGGAGCACCACGGCGTCGATGACGGGTTCATGTCGGCGCCGGTCACCCTGGCGGCGGCGATCGCCGGACGCACCCGGCGCATCCAGCTGAACGTCGCCGCGATCCTCCTGCCGCTGCACGATCCGGTGCGCCTGGCCGAGCAGCTCGCGACGGTGTCGCTGGCCAGCGGCGGCCGCCTCGGTGTGGTGATGGGGCTCGGCTACCGGCAGGAGGAGTTCGAGATGGCCGGCATCGACCGGCGCCAGCGCGGCAAGCTCCTGGAAGAGTACGTCGGCGTCCTGCGCCAGGCCTGGAGCGGCGAGCCGTTCGAATGGCGTGGTCGCACCATCCGCGTGACGCCGAAGCCGGCCTCGGAGCCGATGCTGCTGATCGGCGGCTCGACCGAGAAGGCGGCGCGCCGCGCCGCGCGGCTGCGCGCCGGCTTCTTCCCGGCCATCGGCGACAAGGCGCTGGTGGCGATCTACAACGAGGAGTGCGCCAAGGTCGGCTTCCACGGCGGCTTCGCCAGCCTGCCGGGCGGCCCCGGCTTCGTGCACGTGTCGGAGGATCCGGAGCGCGACTGGCAGCGCATCGCGCCGCATGCGCTCTACGACGCCGCCACCTATGCGGCCTGGCAGACGCCCGACCAGCGCTCGGCGATGCACGTCGAAGCGACCACGCTCGATCAGATGAAGCGCAGCGGCGTCTACGCGGTGATGACCCCCGACGACTGCGTCAAGCTCGCCGAGGAGACCGGCCGCGTCATCCTCCACCCGCTGATGGGCGGCATGGCGCCCGAGCTGGGCTGGGAAGGCCTACGCCTGTTCGAAAAGAAAGTTCTGCCGCGTATCCGAGGCTGAGGTGCCTCAGTTTCCGGATAAGACTTCAACGCAGAGACGCGGAGACGCGGAGGGCGCAGAGCGAATATGAGATGTTTCAGGGCGAAGACTTCTAAATTCTTCTCTGCGTCCTCTCCGGTCTCTGCGTCTCTGCGTTGAAGTCTTTTCTGACCGAGGTCGCGTTGACCAGTTCACGGGCCCAGTTTGAGGTGTGACATGTCGGAGCTTGCTGATCTCGCCCGCCGCTTGCAGCGTCTCGAGGACATCGAGGCGATCAAGCAGCTGAAGTACCGCTACTGGCGCCACCTCGACATGAAGCAGTGGGACGAGTTGGCGGCGTGCTTCGAGGCCGACGCGACCGTCTGCTACAGCTCGGGGAAGTACGAGTTCCAGGGTCGCGACGCGATCATGCGCTTCCTGAGCGAGTCGCTCAGCAAGGAGCGCGGCTCGATTACGATCCATCAGGGCCACCACCCGGAGATCGAGCTGCTCGGCGACGACCGCGCCCATGGCACCTGGGCGCTGTACAACTACATGTTCAACCAGCAAGAGAACCGCGGCATCCGCATCGGCGCCTACTACCACGACGACTACGCCAAGCGCGCCGGCGCCTGGCGCTTCACCCACATCGGCTACACCTACCTCTTCCACGAGGAGTGGAAGCGGGACGATATCCCCAGCCTACACCTGATGGGGTGAGCGGGCGCGCCGCGCCGCGCCACTACCGGTTCAGCACCTTCGGAAAGATCCCGCGCGAGGCCGGCGCGGTGTCGCCGGCGGTGGCCACGTCCGCCGGCGCGTCGGCCAGCTGCCACATGGCGGCGCCGGCGAGCGAGCCCAGCAACAGGATTCCCACCACCACCATGAGCCATTGCTTGCCGTGCATGCGCCTGTTCCTCCCGCGACCGGGGGACTGTAGGCCCGCGGCGGGCCTCGGTTCAAGCGGCCGGTGATATGGGTGACGGGCGATGAAGCTCGACGCTCGGGGCCTGCCGGTCAGCGGCGCGACGGATGATGTGGTCGATCGGCTCGATCGCTTCACCCGCGAGTTTCTCGCGGCCCGTCCCCAAGCGGCCTCGATTCTCGATCTGGCCGACGAGCGACCGGACTGCCCGCTGGCGCAGCTCTACGCCGCGGCGATGCACATCTACTCGCAGGCGGCGGAGACCATCGCGCGCGATGGCGCGCGCTATCTCGAGCGCGCCGCGGC
>JBOHWA010000987.1:0-2020 GCA_050735855.1 Binatia bacterium | reverse complement strand
GCCATCATCATCGTCGGCACGATCCTTGAGCCGCTGGCGCGAGCGGTGCACATGGATCCGGTGCATTTCGCGATGATCGGCATCATCTCGCTCGCCTTCGGGCTGGTGACGCCGCGGCCCTGGAAGTGCTGGCGTCGATCCTCTCCGGCGGCGACAGCGCCCGCCTGCACCACGAGCTGGTCTACCGCCAGCGCCTGGCGCGCGAGGCGGCCGCCAGCTACGAGCTCACGTCACTCGACCCCGGGCTGTTCACGCTCTACGCCCAGCCGTTGCCGGGGAAATCGGCGACGCAGGTCGAGGCGGCGCTGGAACGCGAGATCGCCCGCGCCCAGAAGGAGCCGCCCACCGCGCGCGAGCTCGAGAAGGCCAAGAACGGCGCCGAGTCGAGCTTCGTCTTCGCCCAGGACTCGCTCTTCTACCAGGGCATGCTGCTCGGCAGCTATGAGGTCGCCGGCGACTGGCGCAAGATCGACGAATATCTGCCGGCGGTGCGGGCGGTCACCGCCGCCGACGTGCTGCGCGTCGCCCGCACCTATTTGCGGCCGGAGAATCGCACCACCGGCGTGCTCGTCCCCGATCCGCCGGTGGCCGGCCCGGGCGGCGCCGACCCGCTGCCGCAGGGAGCGGTCAACTAGTGACCTACCGGGATGTCCTGCTGCGCGGCGCGCGCCGCGTCGCCTGGCTGAGTCTCCTGTGTCTGCCGGCCGCGGCGGCGGCGCTCGGTCCGGCGGTGGTCACCGATACCCTGCCGAACGGCGCGGCGCTGCTGGTCTCCGAGCAGCGCAACCTGCCCATGGTGCTGGTGCGCGTGCTGCTCGACGCCGGCGCGCGGCGTGACCCAGCCAACAAGGCGGGCCTGGCCAACCTGACGGCGGAGCTGGTCACCGAGGGGACGGCGGTGCGCACCGCCCAGCAGACCAAGGACGCGATCGACTTCATCGGCGGGGGGCTCGGCGCCGATGCTCAGTCGGACTACACCATCATCTCGCTGCAGGTGCTGCGCAAGGATCTCGATGTGGGCCTGGAGCTGCTTGCCGATGTTCTGCTGCGGCCGGCGTTCAAGCCCGATGAGCTGGCGCGCCGGCGCGAAGCGGTGACGGCGTCGATCCGCGCCGACGAAGACGATCCGACCAGCGTGGCGCAGAAGGCGTTCCAGCACACCCTCTTCGGCGACACGCCCTACGGACATCCGGTCGAGGGCACCGCCGCCTCCGTCCCGCGCCTGACGCGCGCCGACGTGCACGGCTTTTTCAAGCGACACTACGGGCCGACCAACGCGGCGATCGTCGTGGTCGGCGACCTGTCGCCGGCCGAGGCGCGCGAGCATCTCGAACGCGTCCTCGGCGGCTGGCAGGGCGCCGCGGCGGCCTCGTTTGCCTATCCGCCCTGGGAGCCGCCGGCCGCCAAAACGGTCCGCCTCGACCGTCCGGTCACCCAGGCGGGGATCGTCATCGGCAGCCTCGGCATCGCGCGCGACAACCCCGACTACGAGACCATCTCGGTGATGAACTACATCCTCGGCGGCGGCGGCTTCTCCTCGCGCTTGATGGACAACATCCGTACCCAGGCAGGTCTGGCCTATTCGGTCAGCAGCTTCTTCGCGGCCAGCAAGTCGCCCGGACCGTTCGAGATCGTCATGCAGACGAAGAACGCCTCGGTCGCCGACGCCATCGCACGCGCCCGCGAACAGGTGGAAGGCATGCGTGCCAAGCCGGTGAGCGACGACGAGCTGCAGGAGGCGAAACGCTACCTGACCGGCAGCTTCCCGCTGCGCCTCGACAGCAACGGCAAGATCGCCGACTTCATCGCCCAGTCGTGGTTCTACGGCCTCGGGCTGAACTACGCCGACGTCTATATCGAGCGGGTCAACGCGGTCACCGCCGCCGACGTGCAGCGCGTCGCGCGCGACCATCTGCAGCCGGACCGCTTCATCGAGGTCATCGTCACCGACACGAGCGCCCCGGCTGCCGCGCCCGCTGCGCCGTGAGCCGGCGGCGCGACGGCCGGCGCCCTGCATGGC
>JBOHWA010000986.1:0-2080 GCA_050735855.1 Binatia bacterium | reverse complement strand
AGCCCGATGAGCAGCAGCGCGGCCACGGCGACCGCCAGGCGCGGCAGCGCCGCCGGCGCCTGCGGTCCGCCGACGTGCCGGGGGTGGAGCCAGCCGTAGTCCGCCGGCGACGGCAGCGACGAGGGCGCCTGCGCCAGCCCCGCGAGCAGCGCCGCCGCCAGCCCCCAGGCGATCAGCACCGTGGTCGCGGCGCCCTGCACCACCCGCCCGCGCGGCTCCCAGCGTTCCGCGCTCACCCCGCGCCAGACCACCATGAACAGCGAGGCAGCGGCGAAGGCACCGGTGGCGACCTCCATCGACTCGCCGACCGCCGCAGCGGCCGGCAGCGCAGCGGCGAGCAAGGCCCCGGCCAGCCCCACCATCTGGATGGTCGGATCGAGCAGACAGCGCGCCAGCACCGCCAGCGCCGCCGCCGAGAGCAGCGCCGACAACAGGACCGCGGGCCCGTCGGCGCACGCCGCCCACACCGGCGGCAACCAGGCCATCAGTGCCAGCCCCGCCAGCGCCGCGCGGCGCCCGTACACCGACAGTCCCCACCAATACACCAGCGCCCCGAGCCCGGCGTAGGCGACCAGCCCACTGAACAGGTCCGCCCGCCCCGCGCCACCCGCCTGATGCAGCGCCGCCGCGGCCAGACAGGCGCCAGCGGCAACCACGACCGCGGCGGCGGCATGCCCGATCCAGGGTGCAAGAGCGCGAGGGTTCACGGTGTCGGGGATCCAGTATCTGCAAGGCCATCCGCTGCAGGGCGCGCCGATCCTTGCGACCCGACCGCGCGCGGTCAAGGGCAGGAAGAAGACTTCACCGCGGAGACGCGGGGAACGCGGAGAGGCTCGAGATCGCCGGGCAGCCTGCACCAACGCAATACAATCGGCGAGACAGGAGATGAATCACCAGGCTTTGCCTGTAAAAGCGAAAAGCCGACCACGGATTGCGCGGATTGACGGATTTCACGGAGGGACCCCTCAGAAAATCCGTGTGATCGGCTCGTATCCGCTCAATCCGTGGTTTGCGTTTTCTTTCCTGGGCAAAGCCGAATCACCGTGCATCACCAGCCCTCCACCTCCGCGACTCCGCGTCTCCGCGGTGGAAGTTCTCTTTCTCCGCTCCACGCTTGAACCGCACCGCCGACCGCCCGTATTCTGCCGGCACATGCGCATCAGCGGCTTCACCTTCGTTCGCAACGCCGTCGACCTCTATTACCCGGTGGTCGAGTCGATCCGCTCGGCGCTGCCGATCTGCGACGAGTTCGTCATCGCCGCCGGGGACTCCACCGACGGCACCACCGAGCTGCTGCGCGGGCTCGGCGATCCCAAGATCAAGATCATCGAGACGGTGTGGGACAAGGAGCAGTTCGTGCGCGGCGCCAGCAACGCGGTGCAGACCAACATCGCGCTCGACGCCTGCAGCGGCGACTGGTGCTTCTACCTGCAGGCCGACGAGGTGGTGCACGAAGCCGACCTGCCGCCGCTGGTCGAGCGCCTGCGCGCCTACCGCGACGACCCACGCGTCGACGGCCTGCTGTTCGAGTACCTGCACTTCTACGCCGACTACGAGCACGTCCAGCGCGCCCACGCCTGGTATCGCCGCGAGGTGCGCATCGTGCGCAACGGCCGCGGCATCCGCTCGTGGAAGAGCGCCCAGGGCTTCCGCCACCGCGATGGCGGCAAGCTGCGCGTCGTGCCCGCCGCGGCGCGCATCTTCCACTACGGCTGGGTGCGGCCACCGCGCCGCATGACGCGCAAGGCGCGCGCCCTGGCCGAGGTGCATCTCGGCGCCGCCGGCGCGCGCGACTACGTCCCCGACCTCGAGGCCGGCTACGACTTCGGCCAGCTGCATGGCCGGCAGCCCTTCACCGACACCCATCCCGCCGTCATGCGCGAGCGCATCGCCGCCTGCGACTGGCAGGTGCTGCCCACCGCCACCCAACAGAAGCACGACCGCCCCGCCCAGCGCGCCCTCTCGTTCATCGAGAACCGCGTCCTCGGCTTCAAGCTGGCGGAGCACCGCAACTACGTGCTGCTGCCGGGGTAGGACGCCACCCGCCGAGCACGCCTGGAGGGCGCCGGGCCCTCGGCGC
>JBOHWA010000985.1:0-3411 GCA_050735855.1 Binatia bacterium | reverse complement strand
GGTCTTCGCGGCATCGCCCGAGGGCGAGCGCGCGCGCGCCGGGCTGGCGCGCGAACACGACATCGACGCGGTGATCGAGACGGTCGGCGGCACCGCCGACACGCTCGGCGACGCCCTGCGCTGCGTGCGCCCGGGCGGCGCGGTCGTCGTGCTCGGGGTGTTCACCGCGCCGCCGCTGCTGCCGGCGACGACGCTGCTGGTGAAGGAGGTGCGCATGATCGGCTCGATGATGTACGACCGCCGCCCGCCGCAGGCCGACTTCGCCACGGGGCTCGAACTGCTCGCCGCCGAGCCGGAGCTGGCATCGGGGTTGGTCACCCACCAACTCCCCCTCGACGCCGTGCAGCAGGCCTTCGAGACCGCCGCGGGCCGCCACGCTGGCGCGATCAAGGTCAGCGTCGCCCCGTAGGGGGAGCGGCGGGGCGCCAGGCGACGGCTAGTCTAGACTAGGCCGCCGACGAGGCCTGGAACGATTCCGCCGCGTCGGCTTCGGCGTGGATGGGGAGGCGGACGCGGAAGGTGGTGCCGACGCCGACCCGACTCTCGACTTCGACGCGGCCGCGCAGCAGGTCGACGTTGCGGCGCACGATCGCCAGGCCGAGGCCGACGCCGCCGTAGCTGCGCGTCGGCGACCCGTCGACCTGGCGGAAGGGCTCGAAGACGTGCGCCAGCTCCTCGGCGTCGATGCCGATACCGGTGTCGCGCACGGTGAACTCGGCGTCGGCCAGACCGACGCGGCGCAGCGACAGCTCGATGTGCCCCTTGGCGGTGAACTTGAGCGCGTTGAGCAGCAGGTTGCTGAGCACCGAGTAGAGGCGGTCGTAGTCGGTGGCGAAGTTGATATCGGCGTGCTCCTGGATGTCGAGCGCCATCGTCGCGCTGCCGCGCACGTCGTCACACAGATCGCGCAGCTCGCGCAGCAACTGGCTGGCGGGGAAGTGGGTGGTGATCAGCACGCTGCGGCCGCGGTCGAGGCGGGCGTACTCGAGCACGCTCTCGACCATGCGGTGCAGGGCGCGGCCGGCCGACGAGATGCGATTCAGGAAGAGCGGCGCGTCACCATCGGTCGGCAGCCCCGGTTCGTCGCCGAGCAGGTCGGCGTAGCCGATGATGACGTTCAGCGGCGTGCGCAGCTCGTGCGACATGTTGGCGACGAACTCGGCCTGCAGGCGGTTGGATTCGCGCAGCCGGTGCAACAGCTGTTGGGTTTCGCGCTGTTGCTGGCGGCGCTCGGTGACGTCGCGCGCGATGCATTGGAAGATGCGCGGCTGGCCCGGCTGGCTGATCAGCCGGGTGCGCAGCTCGAGGATCGCCGGCGCCCCGCCGGGCGGGCGCACCTCGATCATCCAGGCGCGCTCGGAGTCGGCCCGGCGGCGGCCGATGGCCAGGCGCCGCTCGATGTGCCGGCGGCCGCCGTCGTCGACGAAGTCCTGCCAGCACAATTCGCGCAGGCCGTCGGCGTCGACGCCGGCGAAGTCGAGCGCCGCCTGGTTGGCGAAGCGCAGCCCGCCGCCCTCTTCGAGCACGACGATGAGATCGGTGGCGCGCTCGAACAGGGCGCGATAGCTGGCTTCCGACTTGGCGAGCCCCTCGAACAGGCGCGCGTTCTCGATCGCGATGGCGGCCTGGGCGGCGATCGCCTTGAGCAGCGAGGTTTCACGCTGGTCGAACGGCCGCGCGGTCGTGGTGCGGGTGATGGTCAGCACGCCGAGCACCGCGCCCTTGCCGGTGATCGGCGTCAGCGCGACGTGACGCACGCCGTCGCGCTCGAGCTGCGCCGGGTCGAACCAGCGCTGCGCCGCCGGGTCGTTGATCACCACCGTGCGCCCGGCGAGCAGCTCGGCGACGATCGGGGTCTCGAACGGGCCGCGCACGGCGAGAATCTGCGCCCGCAGCTCCGGTTGCGAGGCGTTGGTCGCCGCCGCGGCGAGCTCGCGCCGTGCGTCGTCCATCAGATAGGTGATGGAGAACTCGCACCCCAGGGCCGCGGCGGTCAGGCTGTTGATGCGGTCGAGCGCGGTGCCGAGATCGCTGAGCACGGTGATCTCGCGCGCGATGGCGGCGAGAATGCGCTCGCCCTCGAGCAGCGCGCGGGTGCGCCGCTCGGCGGCCTCGAGCTCGACGCCCTGGCGCCACAGGCTCTGGCGCGTGCGGTCCGCGATCGTCGCGCCGACGCAGGCGAGCACGGCGGCGATCAGCGGGCCGACCATCTGATGGGTCTGGGACAGCGACCGGTCGCTCCAGGTCAGCACGACATAGTAGAGCACCAGCGTGCCCGCCGCGGAGACGTACTGGAGCTGCGGACGCCAGGGCCACAGCACCGCGGTGGCGAGCATCTTCAGAGAGAGGAAGAGCGCCGTGCCGGAGAGGGTGGTGGTCGGAATGAGCAGGCGGCCGGCGAGCACCGCGGTGAAGGCGAAGTCGGTCGCCAATGCCACGGTCTCCGCATGCTGGCGCAGGACGCCGCGGGCGAGAATCAATCCGGCGACCGGAATGAGCAGCTGCAGCGCGTAGGTGATCGCCTGCCAGCCGCCCGGCGCCTTGACGAGATCGGTGACGACGTACAAGAGCGTCAGGAGGAAGACGACGATGGCCGACAGCGGAAAGCCCGCGGCGATGACGCGTTGGCGGTGCGCGGCGTACGACGACGCTGATGCGATGACCCCCGCCGTAGGTCCTGTCCGCAGCATGGCCGCGCGCATGGTAGCGGGCATGGTGCAACTCAGGAAGCGAAGATTCTGGCTGGCATGTTTTTTTTGCCGTGCTGGTGGCCGGCGCCGGCGGGCGTGGCGGAAGGGGGACGCATGGCTCCGGGAATGAACTGGGAGAAGGGGCTCGCGGCGGAGGGAGCGGGGGGCGCGCTGGTCGATGGCGGCGCACTGGTCGGCCGCACGCTCGGCGCGCTCGGCGTGCGCCATCTGTTCGCGATCAACGGCGGCCACACGTTTCCGATCCTCGCCGCCCTGCGCGAGCACGGCGTCATGCTGGTGCACATGCGACATGAGCAGGCATGTGCCTATGCGGCCGACGCCTACGCGCGCGCCAGTGGACGGGTCGGCGTGTGTAGCGTCACCGCCGGCTGCGGGCTGACCAATGCCGTCACCGGCCTGGCGCTGGCGGCGCAGACCGGCAGCGCGGTGGTCTGCATCGCCGGCCAGCATCCGACCACCGAGGACGGCCTCGGATCGTTTCAGGAGGCGTACGGCGTCGAGATCTGCGGCTCGTTCGCCAAGTACGCCAAGCGCGTGCTCGACTGGTCGGCGATCGAGTTCGACCTGCGCCAGGCCTTTCGCGCCGCGCACAGCGCGCCGCAGGGCGCGGCGCTGGTCGAGATCCCGACCAACATCCTCTATCACCAGGCCGACGCCGCGCAGCAGCGCCGCGGTGCGGCGGTCTACGCGCCCGAGGCGC
>JBOHWA010000984.1:0-9156 GCA_050735855.1 Binatia bacterium | reverse complement strand
GGTCGCCTCCGCGTTCTCCGCGTCTCCGCGGTGAAAGCAATTCTTAAAACGGCTCAGTCGTTGCGCGTCAGGTAGGTGTACTCGCTCAGGCCTTCTTCGTAGCGGCGGCGCAGGCGGGCCGAGTCTTCGAGGCTGATCTGGCCGTCGCGCATGGCGATTTCGATCGTGCGGCGGACGCGCTCGATCAGGGTGCCGCGGTCGTACTGGACGTAGCGCAGGACGTCGGTGACGGAGTCGCCCTCGACGACGTGCTCGATCTCGTAGCGGCCGTCGGCGCCGAGGCGGACGTGGACCGCGTCGGTGTCGCCGAACAGGTTGTGGTAGTCGCCGAGGATCTCCTGGTAGGCGCCGACCAGGAAGACGCCGATGTAGTAGGGGGTGCCGTTGAACGGATGCAGCTCGAGGACGTCCTTGACGTCGCGCTGATCGATGAAGCGGTCGATCTTGCCGTCGCTGTCGCAGGTGAGGTCGGCGAAGACGCCGCGCCGCGTCGGCTTCTCCTCGAGGCGGTGGATCGGCATGACCGGGAAGAGCTGTTTGACCGCCCAGGCATCCGGTGCCGACTGGAAGACGGAGAAGTTGCCGTAGTACGTGTCGGCGAGGCCCTTCTCGAGCGGCTCGAGATCGTCGGGGACATACGGCATCTCGCGCGTGATGCGCAGGATCTTCTCGCAGCAATCCCAGAACAGCCGCTCGACGCGGGCGCGGGCGCGCAGGTCGAGGTAGCCGAGCGAGAACAGCGTCGCCGCCTCCTCCTTCAGCTGTAGGCTGTCGTGGTAGGCCTCCTGGACGTTCTTCTGCGAGATGCCGCTCCACACCTCGGCGAGGTCCTTGATCACCTTGTGATCGTCCTCCTGCACCGGCTCGGGCGGCTTGCCCGACAGCATCTCGTGCACGCCGAGGACGTCGAAGACCAGCACCGAGTGGTGTGCCACCATGGCGCGGCCGGCCTCGGTGACCAGGTCGGGATGGGCGAGGCCCTTGCTGTCGCAGGCTTCCTGGATCGAGGCGACGACGTCGTTGGCGTACTCCTGGACGGAGTAGTTCATCGACGAGTGGAAGTTGGTCGACGAGCCGTCGTAGTCGACGCCGAGCCCGCCGCCGACGTCGAGGTAGCGCGGCTGCGCGCCCATCTCGTGCAGGCCGACGTAGACGCGGCTCGCCTCGCGCAGCGCGTCCTTGTGCGCCCGGATGGCGGTGATCTGCGAGCCGATGTGGAAGTGCAGCAGCTCGAGGCAGTCGAGCATGCCGACGGCGCGCAGCCGGTCGACGGATTCGACGATCTCCACCGCGGTGAGGCCGAACTTCGAGCGGTCGCCGGTCGACTCGATCCACTTGCCGGCACCCTTGGTGCTCAGCCGGGCGCGCATGCCGATGTGCGGCCGGATGCCGAGCTCCTGCGAGGTCTTGATGATCAGCTCGACCTCGTGGGCGCGGTCGACGACGATGATCGGCGTGCGCCCGAGGCGTTGCGCCAGCAGCGCGGTCTCGATGTAGGCGCGATCCTTGTAGCCGTTGCAGATGATCAGCGCGCCCGGCGTCTCGAGCACGGCCAGCGCGATGAGCAGCTCGGGCTTGCTGCCGGCCTCGAGGCCGATGCCGGCCTTGGCGCCGAACTCGACGATCTCCTCGACGACGTGGCGCTGCTGATTGACCTTGATCGGGTAGACGCCCCGGAAGCGGCCGCGATAGCCGTACTCGCCGATGGCGCGATCGAACGCGCCGCACAGCCCTTGCACGCGCGACGCCAGAATGTCGGAGAAGCGCATGAGCAGCGGCGTGCGGACGCCGCGCTGGCGCAGATCCTGGAGCAGGTCGAGCAGGTCGATGCCGGGGCCCTGCGGGTGCGGTTTGACCTCGACGTGCCCCTGCCCGTTCACCGTGAAGAAGCCGGCGCCCCAGGCGGGCACGTTGTACAGCTCCATGCAGTCGCGAATCGTCCAACCGCGCATCGTGCTGGGTTCTCCTCTTCCGGCTCCTGGTGAACGCGCCCTACTATAGCGCGCAGCACGAAATTACCATCCCAGGCGACGACGTTTGCGCGGCGCCGGCGACGCCGCGCGCCGGGCGCGCCGCCGCCGGGAAGGAAGGGTGAGTGAAGGGGCTCGAACCCTCAACCACCGGAGCCACAGTCCGGTGCTCTACCATTGAGCTACACTCACCATGGCGGCGGCGAGACGCGCACGGCGCGTAGGTCGACTAAGCAGGTTCCAGGCGGGAAATCCAGACAGCGGTGGGGCGCTATGGCCCCTCGATCAGGTAGCCGGCGGCGCGCAGCCGCTCGCGCGTCGCCTCGTCGAGCTCGACCTCCGAGCCGGCGCTGCCGGCCTGCATCGCGGAGACCCGCACGTCCACCGCGCTGCGCAGTGCGTCGTCGGCCGGACGCGGGACGCGTTCGAGCGGGTCGCTGTTTAGATCGTAGGAGAGGTACTGGTCGTCGCTGGTGACGATGACCTTCGCGGCCGGACCCACCAGCGCCCGCTTGTGCGACCAGATCTTGATCTGTCCGGTCTCGAGCAACTCGCTGATGGCGGTCGCCCGTTGCGCCCGGGTGGGGTCGGCGGAGAGCCAACCGACGCTGAACGACGGCGGCCGCGGCATGCCGACAACGTCGGCGATCATCGCGCCGAGCCCGGCGAGCTCGACCGGCGGGGTGACACGTTGCGGCGGCTGGTGCGGGACCTGGACGATCAACGGCACATTGATCGCGGCGCCGTAGAGGGTCGTGCCGTGGTAGAAGGCGCCGTGGCGACCGAATTCCTCACCGTGGTCGGCGGTCACCACGACCAGCGCGTTGTCGAGAAAGCCGCGTTGGCCGAGGGCGTCGAAGAGCTCGCGCAGGCGGCCGTCGACGTGCTGGACTTCGCTGTCGTAGAGATCCTGGAGGCGAAACACCTCGCTGGTGGTGAACGTCCAGTAGGAGCGCTGGCGTTCCGGATGCTTCTCCCACGAGCCGGACATCAGGGCGAGGTTGAGGGTGTCGTCGGAGCGCCGCAGCTTCGGGTCGCGCGGCGGCGCGAACGCCTCGTGCGGGCGATAGGGCGCGTGCACGTCCATGTAGTGCAGGTAGATGAAGTGTGGCCGCTCGCGGCCGACCTCGTCGACAAAGCGCAGGGTCTGCGCGTTGACCACCCCGCCGTCGGACTTCGGATTGAACACGGTGGGCGCGCCGACCAGTTGGTAGCGCTCGAAGCCCTGCCCGAAGCCGAAGTCTCCCCGGATCGCCGCATTGTCCGTCACCGCCGACGTGGCGTAGCCGTATGCGGCGAGCGCCTCGGCGAGCGTCGTTTCACTCTCCTTCAACGGTACGAAGAATTTCGCCGTCTGATGCTCTGAGGGGTGGCGGCCGGTGAACAGCGACGCCACCGTCGGGATGGTCCACGAGCTCGGCGCATACGCGTGGTCGTAGACCGTGCTGCGCGCCGCCAGCTCATCGAGGAAGGGCGTCAGCCCGCGCGATGACCCGTAGGCGCCGACGCGATCGCGGCGCAGACTGTCGATGGCGATCACCAGCACGTTGGGCGGTCGTGCAGTGCGCTGCGACAGCGTCCAGGCCAGCCCGGCGATCAGGCCGAGCGCCACAAGCAGCGCGCCAGCCACGGCGAGCCGGTGCGGCCAGGCCACCGATGTGTGTTCCGTCATCATACGGTCAGTCTCTCAGGCCTACGCGTCGTATCGTGTCCGAGCAAGCGCGAAGGGGCGAACGGTCGCGGCAGCACGGCGGCGGTCGTGAACCATCGCCGAGACGGGCCGAAGGGAACGCGCCAGGAAGGACTCGAACCTTCGACCAGCAGCTTAGAAGGCTGCTGCTCTATCCCCTGAGCTACTGGCGCGTGCACGGGCAATGGACCGGGTGGCGTTCCGCCGCCCGTGGAGAGCGAAATGGTCGGGGCGAGCCGATTCGAACGGCCGACTCCCTGCTCCCAAAGCAGGTGCGCTAACCAGACTGCGCCACGCCCCGTCCGTTCCGCGTGGTTGGGCGTGTAACAAAGGGGGGTGGGCAAATCAACGTGCACTCGAGGCTGGCAGGTCGTCAGCCGAAGCTGCCGGCCGGACGAGCACAGTCGCACCAGTCGCTGCCGATCACTGCAAAGGCAACGGACAAGCTGAGCGAGGCGAGAGGCCGACTTCGTACAGCCGCTCCTCGCGTCCGTCCGATTGAAAAGCGCTGCGCAGCGTCAACCCCGGCGAGTTGGCCCAGCGAGGCTCGTCTTCGGGTTTCATCCCGTGAAACAGCAGCCATCGCAATCCGGTGCAGTCGACCAAGACCTGGAGGGCGTCGGTGTCCGGAAGACGGATAGCGTAGGCGCGTAGCAGGCGATATGAATTTGGTATGTAGCTCGTGTATCCATTGAGGAGTGGTAGCCAGTGATACCCACTGAAGTAGACTGCGAGGGCCTCCGCGAAGCCCTCCTTGGTGAGCGCGGTGACCCCCACCGTGGTAGCGGGCAACTCGAGCAGCGGCCGACCGTCCCCATGCGCCGCGAGCCAACGATACACCGAGGGTACGGCTGCCCCTGCCGGTAAGGGGAAGGTCCTGGTTGGTGCGGAAGACCACAATGGGCGCGAGATCACGCCCAGGGAGACGATGCCGACCAGCAGCCAGAGCACTCTATGGCGCTGTCGGTCGAACGACGACGTGAGGCTCGCGACGGCGAGCCCGGCCAGGACCGAGCCGGCGAATGCGGCCAGGATGCCGAAGCGGGAGGGGATGCGGAAAAGCCGAAATCCGGGCACGATGGAGGCCATCCAGGAATACGGCGAAAGCCAGCCACCGCTTGGCCCCATCGCGATTGCCAGCGCCGACACGAAGGCGATCATCGCGCTCAATGCTCGAACCCGGCCGGTCGAACTTGTCTGCTGGCCTCGATGCAGCGAAAGCAGGGCGAACAATCCGATCACAGCGACGGCTTCCCACCCCACGTGCGCAGCGAGCACCCACCGAAAGGTCGTCACCTTGGCGAGATCCGCGATGAAGTTCGGAGCGTTTGACAACGTGCCGAGATCTCTCGCTCGAAGGTAGGGTATGGAGAGGGGGACGAGAACGAGCATGGGGGTGAGAGTTCCAACCGCCAGCGCCAACCATGCTTTCTGCCGTCCGCGAAAACCTCGTACGATGGCATCGGCCAGCAGGTAGCTGCCGGCGAGGACGAAGGTCATGTACGCAAGCGTAGAGGAGCAAAGCGCTTGCAGGGTCAGTATTGCGGCGGCCAGGAGTCCGATTCCGACTCTCCCGGTGAGCGCGGCCCGGTCCAGCGCCAGTAAGAGCAGAGGGAGATACTGTACGCTGAGCAGATGCGGCCAATGGAAGTTCACCAAGCGCCATGGCGCGAAGGCAAACGAGACGCCCGCGACGTACGCAGCGAGGGGGCTTCCGGTCCAGCGCCGTATGAGCAGGTGCATGAAGAGTGCGGACAGCAGAAAGCCCGCGAAGGTTACGCCGTTGAAGGCTAGGAGAGGGTTGCCCGTGAGTAGCCAGAGGGGCGCGAACAGGGGCAGGGCACCGAGCATGTGATCCGAATACGCGAGAACGTCTCGTGCCGGGTACAGGATGTTCGCCTGGAAGAGCTTGCCGGGGTCCGTTGTCAGCGCGTGCATATCCCACCCCAGGATCCAGATCTGGTGCAGGACGTCCTCGGGACTCAAACGCGATATGATATGGTCGGCACCCGCACTTGCGAGCGGTCGCGTGGCGAAGAGCGCGGCTGCGAAGTACACGACAAACGGGATGAGCCACGAGTGAAGCACCCGCTTCACTCGTGCAGGCATCCCGTCGATCGGCACGCGTGTCTGGTACCGGCTACCTTCCGGGGCGTCAAGTGCACAACGGTGGAGCGGCTCGATGGGCGACAAACGAGAGTTCGTCGATTGCGTGTTCAGCCCGGCGCTGGCGCCGGCCGGCATCGACGATGCTCAGCGGCACGCTCCGCCATGCACCGTCGCCCCGCGCGTGGCGATGGTCAATCGGCCGCCAGCCAGTCGAGCAGGGTGGGGCGCAGGGCGGCGACGGCCAGGGCGCGGTGGCTGATGCGATCCTTCTCCGCCGCGCTCAGCTCGGCGAAGGTGCGGGCGAGGGGCGGATAGAAGAAGATCGGGTCATAACCGAAGCCGCCGTCGCCGCGCGGCGTCTCGACGATGCGGCCTTCGCAGGCGCCGTCGGCAACCAGCTCGCGGCCGTCGGGGTGGGCGACGACGATGACGCAGCGAAAGCGGGCGGTGTACGGCGGTTGCGGGCGGCCGCGCAGGCGGCCGAGCAGGAAGCGGCAGTTCGTCTGGTCGTCGGCGCTGCCGCTGCGGCCCATCGCCAGGGCGGCGTAGCGCGCCGAGTGGACGCCGGGCGCGCCGCCGAGCGCGTCGACCTCGAGGCCCGAATCGTCGGCCAGCGCGGGCAGCCGGGCGAAGGCCGCCAACGACACGGCCTTGAGCCGGGCGTTGGCGAGATAAGTCTCGCCGCTCTCGGCCACCGCCGGCGCGGCGGGGTAGTCCGCGAGCGAGCCCAGGCGCAGCCCCAAGTCGCCGAGCAGCGCGTCGTATTCGCGCCGCTTGCCGGCGTTGCCGGTGGCGATCAGCAGCGCGGTCACGGCCGGCGCGTCTCAGTCGCTCATGCCGAGTCCGGCCAGCGCGCGGCGCTGGCCGGCGCCGAGCTCGGCGATTGCCGCGCTGCCCATCGCGGTGAGCTGGGCCAGCTGCTCGGCGGAGAACGGGTGGGCCTCGGCGGTGCCCTGGACCTCGATGAACTGGCCGCCGCCGGTCATCACCAGGTTCATGTCGACGTCGGCCGTGCTGTCCTCGGCGTAGCAGAGATCGACCAGCAGGGCGCCCTCGACGATGCCGACGCTGACCGCCGCCACCGAACCCTGCAGCGGGCTGGCGGTGAGCAGCCCGCGTGCCCGCAAGCGATGCGCGGCCATCGCGAGCGCGACGTAGCTCCCGGTGATCGACGCCGTGCGCGTGCCGCCGTCGGCCTGGATCACATCGCAGTCGATCCAGATCGTGCGTGGCCCGAGCGCCGCCAGGTCGGTGACCGCGCGCAGGCTGCGCCCGATCAGCCGCTGGATCTCGTGCGTGCGGCCGCCGACCTTGCCGCTCACCGACTCGCGCGCGATGCGCGTGTTGCCCGAGCCGGGCAGCATGCCGTACTCCGCCGTCACCCAGCCGCGGCCGCTGTCGCGCAGGAACGGCGGCACCGATTCCTCAACTGTCGCGGTGCAGATGACCCGTGTATCCCCGACCTCGATCAACACTGACCCCTCCGCGTGGCGGATGAAATCGGGCGTGATCACCACCGGCCGCAACTCCTGCGGCGCGCGTCCGTCGATTCGCTTGACCATCGACGGGCATTAGCACGGCGAAAAACACACTGGCCAGCGATTGCCACACCGGGTGACGAATTCGCGACGCGCACACGGTGTCGCAGCCGGGAGCCGTCAAAACGCCGCCCAAATCGCGTCATTTCCTCGTCGAGTGAGAATAAAGTCATAGGCCACAACGGTTTTCTGGCAGCGTCAAAAATCGTTGTTGTGCCGTCGACCAGGTCTGTTATTTTTTCGTCGCTGTCATTCGGGCGAAAGGACGGGCGCGGGACATGGAAAATTTCACGATCAAAGGGACTCACCCGGTGATGGAGAAGATTCTCAACATCTCCCAACGGGTCGCCAGCACCGAATCGACGGTGCTGATCATGGGCGAGAGCGGCACCGGCAAGGAGCTGATCGCGCGCTTCATCCACGCGAACAGCCGGCGGGCGAATCAGCCGTTCATCGCCGTCAACTGCGGCGCCATCCCGCCCGACCTGCTCGAGTCCGAGATGTTCGGGCACGAGCGCGGCGCCTTCACCGGCGCGATCGGGGCGCGCATGGGCATGTTCCAGCTCGCCAACGGCGGCACGATCTTCCTCGACGAGATCGGCGAGATGTCCTCCACGCTGCAGGTCAAGTTGCTGCGCGTGCTGCAGGAAAAGGAGATCCGCCCGGTGGGTTCCGACCGCACCTCGAAGATCGACGTGCGGGTGGTCGCGGCGAGCAACCGCGACCTGCAGGTCGAGGTCGAGAAGGGCCGCTTCCGCGAGGATCTCTTCTATCGCCTGCAGGTCATTCCGATCCTGCTGCCGCCGCTGCGCGAGCGGCGCTCCGACATCCCGGTGCTGGTCCAGCACTTCCTCGACAAGTACAACGCCAAGCACGAAGGGCGGACGTGCCACGTCGCCGACGACGCCATGGTGCATCTCTGGGAATACGACTGGCCGGGCAACGTGCGCGAGCTGGAGAACCTGGTCGAGCGCATGGTGGTGTTGAGCGACGACGGTATCATCCGCGTCGACAACCTGCCGCCGAACATCCGGTCCTTCATCTCGGAGAAGAAGATTCCGCGCCCGACCCTGACCGAGGAGGGCATCGACCTGAACCGCGCGGTCGAAGAGTTCGAGTACCGGTTGATCGACGAGGCGCTGCGCCGCACCAAGGGCAACAAGCAGGCGGCCGCCCGGCTGTTGGGGCTCAAGCGCACCACCTTGGTGGCCAAGCTGCGGCGCAAGACCGGCGGTCCAGGGGAAGCCGAAGGCTATCTGATCTGAGCGGCCGCCGGCCGTCTGATGGAGCGATGAGCGCGGCGGAAGGGGCATGCACATGAGCGAGACGAACACCGAGACCAATCAATCCCGCATCCTGATCGTCGACGACGACCCGAACACGTTGGAGATCCTGCGCCGCTGGCTCAACCGCGAGGGCTACGCGACGGTCAGCGCCGACAACGGCAGCGCCTGCCTGGAGCAGCTCGCCAAGCAGCCGGTCGACGTGATCGTGCTCGACGTCATGATGCCCGGCATGGACGGCCTGCAGGTCTGCGAGCGGCTGCGCGACAACGTCGCCTGGCGCACCATCCCCGTCATGCTGCTGACCGCCAAGGACGACATCGAGACGCGCTCGCGCGGCATGCTGCTCGGCGTCAGCGAGTATCTGACCAAACCGGTCAACAAGCTCGAGCTGTTCGCCCGCCTGCGCGCCCAGCTGCACAGCCGCGAGCTCGAGCGCCGCATGGATGCGACGGCGGCGACGGTCGCCTCCCTGGCGGCGAAGAAATAGCCCCGGCCACCCCGCACGGTTGGCCGTGCGGGGCGCGACCGGTATGCTCGCACCATGCCGTCGCCCCGCGCTGCCG
>JBOHWA010000983.1:0-2739 GCA_050735855.1 Binatia bacterium | reverse complement strand
GCGCTCCTCCGCGCCGCGATCGCCGCGCCCGCCCCAGGCGCCGGCGATCAGCTCCAACAGCGTCTCCTGCGCGGCGCCGGCGCGCAGCGCCGCGCGCAGGTCGGTGCCGCGCTGCGCGTACAGGCAGAGGTACCACATGCCGTCGGCGGTCAGGCGGGCGCGATCGCAGGCGCGACAGAAGGGCGCCGTGGTCGACGAAATGATGCCGAACACGGTGCCGTCGGCCAGGCGATAGCGGTCGGCCGGCGCCGAGCTCTCCTCGCGCAGCGCCTCGATCGCACCGTAGCGGTGGCGCAGGCTGGCGAGGATGGCGTCGCGCGAGCAGACCTTCTCCGGCGACCAGTGCGTGGCGCCGCCGACGTCCATGTACTCGATGAAGCGCACCTCGGCCGCGTAGGGGCGGGCGAACTCGATCAGGTCGGCGATCTCGTCGTCGTTGATGCCGCGCATCACCACCGTATCGAGCTTGAGCGGGCGGAAGCCGGCGGCGTCGGCGGCGCGGATGCCGGCCACCACCTGCGGCAGCGCGTCGCGCCGGGTCAGGGCGCGAAAGCGGTCGGGGCGCAGCGTATCGAGGCTGACCGTCACCCGGTGCAGGCCCGCCGCGGCCAGCGCCGGCGCGTGCTCGGCGAGCAGGATGCCGTTGCTGGTCAGCGCCAGGTCGCGCAGCGCCGGCTTGGCGGCGAGCAGGCGGACCAGCGTCGGCAGGTCGTGGCGCAGCAGCGGCTCGCCGCCGGTCAGGCGGACGCGGTCGACGCCCAGGGCGATGAAGCAGTCGACCAGGGCGTCGATCTCCTCGAACTCGAGGATGTCGCTGCGCGGCAACCACACGTAATGTTCCTCCGGCATGCAGTACGCACAGCGCAGGTTGCAGCGGTCGGTCACCGAGATGCGCAGGTTGCGCAGCGGTCGGCCGTAGCGGTCGACGGTGGACATCGCGGCTGGGAGTATGCCTACTTCGCAGAGCGCGCGAAAGGCGTGTCGCCGTTCCGCGCACCGCGACCTCCGTATGCCCGTCGTCATCGAAACCATCGACAGCACCGTCCTGCAGGGCAACCCGCTCGGCGACGCGGCGACGCGGCGCGTGCCGATCTACCTACCGCCCGAGTACGAGAGGTCCGCGGCGCGCTACCCGGTGGTGTACTTTCTGGCCGGATTCTCCGGCGGCGGGACCTATCTGCTGGCCGAGTCGATGTGGGGCGAGACGCTGCCGCAGCGCGTCGACCGCCTGGTGCGCAGCGGCGCCCTGCCGCCGCTGATCGTGGTGATGGCCGACTGCCTGACGCGCTTTGGCGGCAGCCAATACATCAACTCGGCCGCCACCGGCCGCTACGCGGACCACCTGATCGACGAGCTGGTGCCGACCGTCGATGCCCGCTACCGGACCCGCGCCGATCGCGACCAGCGCGCCGTGATGGGCAAGAGCTCGGGCGGCTACGGCGCCACCGTGCTCGCCATGCGCCATCCGGACGTCTTCGGCCTGGCCGCCGATCACTCGGGCGACAAATACTTCGAGCTCTGCTACCGCGCCGACATCCCCGCCGCGGTGGCGGCGCTGGCCCGCTACGACCATGCGCCGGCGCGCTTCGTCGCCAGCTTCCCGCAGCCGGCCACCGAGCGCGGGCGGCACTGGTTCACGCTGGTCAACATGCTGGCGATGGCCTCGTGCTACGCCCCCAACCCGGCGAGTCCGATCGGCTTCGATCTGCCCTTCGACGAGCAGACCGCCGAGCTGCGCCCGGCGGTCTGGGCGCGCTGGCTGCAGCACGACCCGGTCGAGCTGGCGGCGGCACACGCCGACGCGCTGCGCTCGCTGCGGCTCTACTACCTCGACTGCGGCCGCTGGGACGAGCACCATCTGCAATACGGCAACCGCATCTACAGCCGGCGCCTGCAGGCCCTCGGGGTGCCGCACACCTACGAGGAATTCGACGGCGGCCACATGAACGTCGGGCACCGCTACGAGGTCTCCCTACGGGCCCTGGCGGCCGCCTTCGGCTGAGCCCCGCCTCGCCGCCCTGGAGCGCCGTCGATGCAGCAAAACGCGCCCGCCACTGCCTAGCGCCATTTGTTCGCAACACGGTTGACAGGGAACCGGCGAACGGCCCATAGGTGGCTGGGGACAGCAGGCGACCGCAACGCACATTCAACAAGGGGGAAAACCATGCGTCATCAACACGTCTCATCAAGATGGGGTCGATCGGCTTGCGCCGTCATCACCGGCGCGCTCGCTCTGGGATTGGCCGCCGGCGCGCACGCGCAGGTACTGTCCGACGGACCAAAGAGCCCTGGCGCCGTGGTCAGCGACGGCAGCTTCGGCACGTCGCCGTGGACCAACCCGGGCAACGCCGTAGCGAGCGACAACCTGTACGCGGTCAGCGCCCCCGGCGGCACGCCGACGCAGTATCTGAAAGCGACCAACTTCGGTTTCGCCATCCCGGCGCCGGCGGAGATCGTCGGCATCGAGGTCTCCGTCGAGCATCGCTCGAGCCTCGGCACGGTCGTCGACTCTCGCGCCCGCATCGTCAAGGGCGGCGTCGTCGGCTCAGCCGAGCGCGCCCTGGCCGGTTTCTGGCCCATCGCCGACGCCACGGTCACCTACGGCAGCTCGAGCGACCTGTGGGGCACCACGTGGACGCCGGCCGATATCAACAACCCCGGCTTCGGTTTCGCGCTGTCAGCGACCGATAGCTTCGACACCGCCGGCGTCGACCACATCTCGATCGTCGTGCACTACAC
>JBOHWA010000982.1:0-3161 GCA_050735855.1 Binatia bacterium | reverse complement strand
GGATACTGGCGCGCGATCCAATCGGCGCGCCCGGAGTACCAGGGGTCGGCGCGCGGCGCGACGATGGTGGCGAAGCAGGCCGCCAGCGCCCCACAGACGACCAGGCCGACGGCCCCAGCCGCCAGCGGCGGCACCGCGCGCTGCGCGACCGACAGCAGGCCGGCGAGCAGGAAGGCGGTGAAGGCGATGAACGGCGCGAAGTTCTTCGCCGACACGTAGTCCATGGCGACGAAGTTGAGCAGCAGATACGACAGCGGCCAGAGGACGGCGAAGGCGCGCACCGCCGGCGCCCCGCGCGCGCAACGCAGCACCCATGCCGCCATGCCCGGCACGGCGAGGGCGGACAGCACCAGCGGCAGTGGGGTGTCCGGCAGGAGCTGAAAGTCCTTGAACGAGACCAGGGCCCACTGGGCCGGTGTCTCGACCCCGGCGGCGCGGCGCAAGTCGCCGAAGCCGGAGTCGATCGACCACATCCCAGCGGCGCGTGTGCCGAGCCGCTCCACAAGCTGGAAGCGCGCGATGTCGGTGAAGATGCCGTCGCTCAGCCACCACGTCCACGCCAGCCCCGCGGCGGCGGCGACAATCCCCGCCAGGACGAGATCGCGCAGGCGGCGCCAGTCGCGCGCGTAGACCAGACTGAGCCCGGCGGCCGCGACCATCGGCAGACAGGTCGGCTTGATCAGCAGCGCGGCGACGAAGGCGACGCCGGCCGCATAGGCCGACCAGCGGCGCGCGCCGAGGAAGAGCAACGCGGCACCGAGCAGCGTGGCGGTGACCATCGGCACTTCCGCCACGGCGGCGAGGGCGTGCACCTGCGATGGCGAGAAGAGAAAGATCGCCTGCGCCACCAGCGCGGGCAGCGGCCCGGCGAAGGGCCGGATGAGCAGGAAGAGGAGCACGCCGCTCAGCCCGATGCTGGCGACCGACAGCAGGCGATAGCCGAATATCGTCTGGCCGAACAGCTTGCCCGACGCGGCGAGCAGATAGAGGTGGAGCGGCGGCTGATGGTGGAAGAAGTCGACGAACGGCACCTCGCCGCGCAGGATGGCGCGCGCCTGCAGCATGAAGGTGCCCTCGTCGTACTCCCAGGGCATCGCGTCGAGCCACGGGATGATCAGCGCGGCGAAGGCGACGCTGAGCAGCAGCGCGAGGCCGAGCGTCGCGAACCCGGGCACGCCGGCGAGCGGGTCGGTGGCGCGCGGCAGCACCGGCGCCGCGGGCGCGCGTCTCATCCGTTCGATCCCATCGACAGGACGGGATCATCCCATTGCTTCAACGCCTCGGGCGAGAAGAACAGGCGCTGCGCGCTGCCCTCCCCCTCCAGGTAGACGCGCAGCGGCGAGCCGGGCCGGGTGAAGAAGTAGAAGCTCCAGTCGATCACCATCGGCGTCTGTGGATTCGCCCGCAGGCAGTCGATCAGCCGTTGGTCGGTGAAGCGGAAGGCGCGCGTGCGCTCGGTGTCGAGCACCACCTCGCCGAAGCCGCCGTAGGCGAGCGCCGGGTTGGCGAAGCCGCAGCCCGGCTCCGCCCCGGTGGCGGCGAAGAGGATGGGCGAGAACGAGATGGCGTCGGGATGGTGCTCGGTGATCCAGTCGGCGCGGCCGAGGTACCACGGATCCTGGTGTCGTGTCAGCACCCCGGCGAAGTGCACGACGAGTGCGGCCCCGATCAGCGCAGCGGCGACGGCCGCGGCCGTCGACGGAACGTACCGCTGCACCTGACCGAACAGGCCCGCCAACAGGAAGGCGGCGCAGGCGAGGTAGGGCACGAAGTACTTTGCCGAGACGAAGTCGACGGCGGCGAAGTTGAGCAGCAGGTAGGCCGCCGGCCAGAGCACCGCGAACGCCTGCAACGCCGGGCGCCCGCGCGCCCAGCGGATGAGCCAGAACGGCAGGCCGGCGAGCGACGCGACCAGTACCGCGATGGTCACGTAGCGGGCGGGGAAGTCGCAGAAGCTCGTGAAGACATACACGGCCCACTGCCCAGGCGTGGCGATGCCGAGGTGGCGGCGCATCTCGGCGAAGCCCGATTCGATCGACCACATGCCGACGTTGCGCGTCCCCACGCGCTGCACCTGGAAGCGCAGGATGTCGGCGAAGATGCCGCCGCTGTCGACCAGGATCCAGATCAGGCCCGCGACCCCGGCCACGACGCCGGCGGCGGCGAAGTGCCCCAGCCGCCGCCAGTCGCGCGCGTAGACCAGGCTCAGCCCCGCGGCGACGACCATCAGCAGCGCCGTCGGCTTGATCAGCAGTGCCCCGACGAGAGCGACGGCGGCGGCATACGCCGAGCCGCGCCCGCGGCCGCCGAACAACAGCACGACGCCGAGCAGCGTGCAGAACACCATCGGCGGTTCCGCCACGGCGCTCATCGCGTGCACCTGCGCCGGCACGAAGAGGAAGACCGCCTGGGCCAGCAACGCCGGCAGCACCCCGACCAGCGGCCGCACCCATGCGAAGAGGAGGAGGCCGCTGCCGGCGACGCTCAACAGCGACAGCATGCGAAAGCCGAGCAGGGTCTCGCCGAAGAGGCGCCCGGAGAGCGCCAGCAGGTACAGGTGCAGCGGCGACTGGTGGTGGACGAAGTCGACGAACGGCCGCGCGCCGCGCAGGATGAAGCGGCCGTCGAGCATGAGGTAGCCCTCGTCGTAGTCGAGGAAGATCGTCCCGATGGCCGGCACCGCCAGGGCGACGAACGTCGCGCTGAGCACTCCGGCGAGCGCCCATGACGCGAGGCTGAGCCCGCGGTGCGCGTCTCCCTCCTGTGCTCGCATCCCGACCCGACCGGCTCCGATCCTGCGCCGGCGGCGCTTATAGCGCGCCGAGCCAGTCCTTCAATCGCCCGGTCACCACCACCGGTTGGCGGCGCAGTTCGCCAGCCCGCCCGGCACCAGCCAGCAACGTCGCCTGGCGCAGACCCTGCAGCACTACCTCGAGGGCCTCGCGCGCGGCGGCGATCCCGCCCCGTTGCTGGGCGCGAAACAAGGGCAGCGCCATGCCCGCGAGGTCGGCCCCCAACGCCAGACACTTGGCCACGTCGAGGCCGCTGCGGATGCCGCCCGAGGCGATCACCGTGGCGTGGTCGCCCAGCGCACGGCGCACCGCCGCCACGGCGGCGGCGGTCGGGATACCCCAGCCGGCGAAGCCCGCCGCGACGCGCGC
>JBOHWA010000981.1:0-5535 GCA_050735855.1 Binatia bacterium | reverse complement strand
CTTCGAAGCCGCCGCGACCGGGCCGCTGCCGCTGGCGGCGCTGGTCGACGCCGCGCTGCAGATCGCCCAGGCCGACGCCGTGGCGCTGGCGGTGGTGGCGGAGACGGCGCAATTCGTCGGCGCCGCGCTGCGCCGCTCACCCGACGGCCAACCCGCCGGCATCTTCGCCTTCCCCGCCATCCGCGAGCAGCTCGACTTCACCGCCGAGGCGGCGCACGCCGACAGCATCGGCGTGCTCGCCGGCTTCGCCGCGCGCGCTGCTTCCGGCGCCGTGGCGGCGCAGCTGCGGCCACTCGAGCGCGACGGCGCGGTGGCCGCCCACCTGCACGCGGCGGTCTTTCCCTACCGCCCGCTGCCGCGCGGCCGGTTGGCGCTCGACGAGACAGTGCGCGAGCTGTTCGAGAGCCAGACCGTGGTCGACCTGCTGCACCTGCTGCACGACTGGCGACCGGGCAGTGGCGCCGGTCAGACCAGCTTCCACCGCGGCGCGCTGTGGTGCGCCCCGTTGCGGTTCGATGAGGCGGCGCCGTGACGCTGCTGATCGGCGCGCTGACGCTCGGGCTGATCATGTCGCTGCTGGCGCTCGGCGTGTACGTCTCGTTTCGCATCTTCGGCCTGGCGGACATCACCGTCGACGGCTCGCTCACCTTCGGCGCGGCGGTCACCGCGGTGCTGATCGTCGTACACGGCGTCGACCCCGCCCTCGCCACCGCCGCGGCGTTCGCCGCCGGGCTCCTCGCCGGCTGCACCACCGGCGTGCTGCAGACCCGCTTCCGCATCGACCCGTTGCTGTCCGGCATCCTGGTCATGACCGCGCTCTACTCGGTCAACCTGCGCGTCATGGGGCGCAGCAACATCCCCTTCCTCGACGCCACGACGCTGGCGACCTGGTGTGGCGGCCTGGCGCGCCGCCTGTTCGCGCAGCCCGAGGTCGAGCTGTTCGGCTGGAGCGTCAACGCGCAGGACCTGATGCTGCTGGCGGTCATCGCCCTGCTCGTCGGGCTGGTGGCGGCGGCGCTGTACTGGTTCTTCCGCACCGACCTCGGCACCGCCATGCGCGCCTCGGGCGACAACCCGCAGATGATCCGCGCCCTCGGCGCCAACGTCGAGGCCTACCGCGTCATCGGCCTGGCGCTCTCCAACGGGCTGGTCGCCGTGGCCGGCTCGCTGTGGGCGCAGTATCAGAACTTCGCCGACGCGCAGATGGGCATCGGCATGATCGTCTGGGGTCTCGCCAGCGTGATCATCGGCGCCGCCCTGACCGGCGCGCCGAGCCTCGGCTACGCCATCGCCGGCACCGTGCTCGGCGCGGTGCTGTTCCGCTTGTTGGTCGCCATCGCGCTCGGCTTCGGCCTCAACCCCAACGACCTCAAGCTGATCACGGCGCTGTTCGTCTTCGCCGCGCTGGTCCTGCCGGCGGCGCTGCAGCGTCTCTCGGCCGCCCGCCCGCGGCCGCTGCGCGGCGGCACGGAGGGCGCGGCGTGATCGAGGTGCGCGACATCGAGAAGACCTTCAACGGCGGCACGGTCAACGAAGTGCGCGCCCTGCGCGGCGTCTCGCTGACGATCGACGACGGCGCCTTCGTCGTCGTCGTCGGCACCAACGGCTCGGGCAAGTCGACCCTGCTCAACGCCCTCGCCGGCTCGTTCGCCCTCGACGCCGGGCACATCGCGGTCGACGGCACCGACGTCACCCGCTGGCCGGAGCACCGCCGCGCCCGCTTCGTCGGCCGCGTCTTCCAGAACCCGTTCAGCGGCACCGCGCCGGCGATGTCGATCGCCGAGAACTTCGCCCTCGCCATGCGCCGCGGCCAGCACCGCGGCCTCGGCTGGGCCCTGCCGCGCAGCCTGCGCGACGAGCTCGCGGCGCGCGTCAGCACGCTGCGCATGGGGCTCGAGGACCGCCTGGACAGCGCCATCGGCACGCTCTCCGGCGGCCAGCGCCAGGCGCTGACCCTGCTGATGGCGAGCTGGATCCGCCCGCGCCTGCTGCTGCTCGACGAGCACACCGCGGCGCTCGACCCGCGCAGCGCCGATCAGGTCATCCGCCTGACCGAGGCGATCATCGCCCGTGATGCGCTGACCACGCTGATGGTCACCCACTCGATGCAGCAGGCGGTCAACCTCGGCGACCGCATGATCATGATGCACCGCGGCGCCGTGCTGCACGACGCCCGCGGCGCCGACAAGCGCCGCCTGCGCGTCGACGACCTGCTCAGCCGCTTCGAGGACATCCGCCGCCGCGAGCTGCTCGATGCGAGCGCGGCGGAGCTCCTTGCCGCGACCTACGTGTAAGCGAGCAGATTTTTTAACGCAGAGGGCGCAGAGGTTCGCAGAGGAAGACCCAAAGAAAATTGAACTGCGAGGCAGACTGCAACGATGGGGTTCGAGATCGCCGTGGTGCCCTCTGCGACCCTCTGCGGCCTCTGCGTTAAAGAAACAAGCCCCAACCGGTCACCCCGCCTGCGCGAGGTACCGGATGCGTTTCTGCACGTCCGTGTTGATCGAGTGGTACGGCTGCGCCAGGTTGCCGGGCGCGAACATCGTCTGGCGCATGTGCTCGGCGTCGTCGTTGCCGATCGCGTCGGTGAAGATCGGCAGCAGGTACTCGACGCCGAGGCGCGACGGCTTCATCAGGCGCGCGTCGTAGAGCTCCGGGTGCATGTGGCGGGCGTGGATGTGACCCCAGCGGTCGCGGAAGCGGTTGGCGTCGTAGTGCTCCACATAGAAGCCGCGCTCGCGCCCGTACTGCAGGATGGCGACGGCGTTGTTGCGCCCCTCGACCAACATGTCGACCGCCTTGGCGCCGAGCTGGGCGGCGTAGAAGCGATCGAACAGCAGCGGCCGTCCGCCGCGCTGCGTGTGGCCGACTTTGCGGACGAAGATCGCCTCGCGCGCCGACTGGCCGCGCCGGTAGCGTTGGAAGTAGCGGTCGCCGATCATGCTGATCAGCTTCGACCGCAGCGCCTCGCCCGCACCGGTGAGCAGCACGTTGCCGGCCGGATCGGAGGTGCGCGTCTCGGCACCGAGCTCGCGCCCCTGCTCATCGACGATCCCTTCGCCGCAGACGATGACGACGCACTTCTGCAGGTCGTAGAGATGCTTCACCCGCTCGCAGAGCCGCTCGACGTCGAGCGGATGCTCCGGAATGAGGATGATGTCCGGCATCCCGTACGCCGTGCCGAGCGCGATATAGCCCGAGTGGCGGCCCATGACCTCGACGATGGCGATGCGCCGGTGGCTCTCGGCGGTGGTGCGGACGCGCTCGACGCCGGAGGCCGAGACGAAGACGGCCGTGGCGTAACCGGGGGTGACGTAGTTGACGATGTGTTCGAGATTGAAGGCGGCGTTCGACGGGCTGCGCTTGTAGCGCGGCGCCTTGCCCTCGGGCTCCGACGAGCGCAGCCACTCGTCCGGCTCGCTCGGATAGTTGAGCCCGAGGTCGTTGTCGATCGTCTTCGGCGCCAGGACGACCGGAAAGCGCTCGGCCAGCGGCTGCAGGCCGTTCAGCGTCCCGTCGCCGCCGACGCAGATGAGACCATCGATGCCGAGCGACTTGAGCCGCGAGACGACCAGATCGAGATCGTCGCTGTTGGTGGCGTCGACGAAGTCGCGCGACGAGCCGATCAGCGTCCCACCCTTGGTCGGATCGATCTCGGGGATCTCCTGGTAGAGCGGATTGAGGTGGACGTGCGGGACGCGCGGATTGAACAGGCAGTTGAACCCCTTGATCAGCCCGTAGATGTCGATGCGCAGCTGGCTCGCCCGCGTCACCGCCCCGTGGATGGTGGCGTTGAGCGCTGGCGTATCGCCACCGGCGGTCAGAATGCCGACGCGCTTCACAGCCGCGCCCCGCAGACGAGACTCTGCTGTGTCATGTCCGGTGACAGCAGCAAGGCCCATGCCTCGCTGCCAGGGGAAGCGCATGCCACGCCCGCCAGAGGTGCGCAGTGGACTAGTGCCCACCGCCTGGGCAGCCCGCCGCATTCGGCGCCCGTCTTGTGTCCTACCGCATTTTTGACGCAGAGGACGCGGAGGACTCGCAGAGGCAGCCTCCGACAGGCGGTTCTCTGCGATCCTCTGCGCCCTCTGCGTTGAAAAAAGTGCTCGCCGAGGTGCCGGCGCGCCTACTCGACGGTGAAGGTGACGCCCTGGATGGCGGCCTTGAGGTCGGCGCCCTTGGTGGTCGATACCATCTTGATCTCGACGCCGTTGCCGTTGCGCATCGCCTCGACGTCGAAGCCGCCCGCCGCCGTCGCGCCGGCCGCGACGCTGGTGTAGGTGCCGTTGAAGTCGGAAAGCTTGTTCAGGTGATACACGGTGCCGTGCGCCTGGATCTTGGCGGCGCCGAGCTCGCCGGCGCTGAAGCCGGTGATCTTGATCGGGTGCTTCTCACCCTTGTAGTGCAGCACGCCCTTGCCCCACGTGTAGCCGATGCCGACACCGACCGAGCCCTCGCTGAGCTCGATCGTACCCGACGGCTTGCCCGATTCGTCCTCGGCGCGTACCGCCGCAGCGCCGAGCGCCACGCCCCCCACCAACGCGACCACTGCTGCCAGACTGCGCATGCCCCGCATCATCAGAACCTCCCCGGTTGGTGCTCAGCCGCGCGCGCGCCGGCCGAGACAGGATGGCGCCGTCGCGTTACCGCATGCGGCAACGATCACCGACTGCGCCCGATCTGCGCTCATCCGCTCGCCTCCGTAGCGCTGCATATCGACCATCGGGGGCCTTGGCAACATTCCAAAGGAGGGCGCCGATCCGATATGCAGCGAGCCGCCAGGCATGGACGCCCCTTCCGTCATCCACAAGCTGATCATTCGCCACCCGACCGAGGCGGCGATCCTGCTCGTGGCCGGTGGGCGCCTGCCGTCCTTCACCACCCCCGACCGCCACACCGCGGAGGTGGACTACATCAACCAGTTGGTGCGCCAGCGGCTCGGGCTGGTCACCACGGTGCTGCGCAGCCTGCGCCACGACCTCGCGCCCGGCGCCGCCGCCGTGGTGCGCGTCCACGAGCTCGAAGTGCACGTCCACCCCACCCCCGCCGAGGGCGCTGCGTGGCACGGCCTGGAGGCGGTTGCCGATGACGATGCCACCGACCTGGCCGCGTGGCGCGCCATGCCAGCGGGCAGGAACGACGGCCGCGGTTGGACCCACCCCGGCTGGTTCGCCCAGGCGTGCACGTGGATCGCACGACAGCTCGACGACGCCGGCGCCGGCCCGCCGATCGCGGTCGTGCAACTGCGCGCCTGGCCGTCGTCGTGCGTCCTGCGCGCCGAGACGGCCACGCGCCACTTCTACTTCAAAGCCGTGTCGCCCGGCGGCGCCGGCGAGTGTCCCGTCACCGACTATCTGGCGCGCCACGCGACCATCGTACCGCGCGTGCTGGCGATCGACGCGCCGCGCCGCTGGCTGCTGATGGCGGACTGCGGCGGGCACTCGCTCGAAGCCATCGCCGACGCCGACGCCTGGGCGAGCGCCGCCGCGCGCTATGCGCGCCTGCAGGTCGCCTGCACCTGGCGCACCGCGGAGC
>JBOHWA010000980.1:0-2990 GCA_050735855.1 Binatia bacterium | reverse complement strand
CCTCGGGACGGGCGGTCAGGCAGACGATCGGCGCCGCCGCGCGCAGCGTGGCGAGGTTCTCGGCATCGACGATCGCCCCGCCGCCGGTGGCGATGACGGCGCGCGGCACGCCGACGGCCTCGGCGATGGCCTGCCGTTCCAGGGCGCGGAACGGCGCTTCGCCCTCGGCCGCGAACAGCGCCGCGATCGGGCGCCCGGCACGGCGTTCGATCAGCAGATCGGTGTCGACGAACGGCGCGCCCAGGCGGGCCGCCAGCCGTTCGCCCACGCTGCTCTTGCCCGTTCCCATGAATCCCGTCAGCACCACGGTCGCCATCTCCCGATCGGTCGCCTGTTCTCAGCTGCGCGGATCGGCCGACGGATCGCCGTAATCGTCCGCGCCCAACGTGTCGCCGCCGATGTCGTCGCTGCGGTTCTCCCAGAGCTGCGCCGCGCTCGGCAGGCCGGCGCCACCGCCGGAGCCCTTGAGGACGCGCGGGGTGAGGAAGACGAGCAGATCCTCACGCCGGTGGTCCTTCGACTCGGTCTTGAACAGCCAGCCGAGCCCGGGGATGGTGTTGAACCACGGCACGCCGGATTCATTGTTGACCGAGGTGTCGCGGTAGATACCGCCCAGGACGACGGTCTGGCCGTCGCGCACCAGCACGTGCGAGGTGGCCTGGCGGGTGATCTCGGTCGGGATGTTGTCGACCGTGCGGGTGAAGTCGGCCTGGCTCGACTTGGCGAACATGTCGAGCAGGACGAAGCCGTCGGAGGACACCTGCGGCGTCACCTCGAGCGTGATGCCGGTCTCGATCTTCTCGGTCGCGGTCGTCGCCGTGCCGGCGCTGCCGCCGGCGCCGGTGTTGACGACGGTGCCGGTGGAGGGCAGGCGGACGCGCAGGATGGTCAGGCTCTGGATGGTCGCCGCGACGTTGTTGAGCGTGACCACGCGCGGCCGGGAGATGATGCGGCCTTCGCCCTGCTCCTCGAGGGCGGAGAGGCGGACGTCGAGCGAGTGGGCGCCGTCGAGCGAACCGAGCGCCAGGTCGAGGGCGCTGCCCGAGCCGGCGATGGCGTTCTTGGCCGGGAAGTCGACCAGGAACGGCACGCCGCCGTTGCCGGCGCCGAGCCCGGCGCCGCCGAAGCCGATGGTGCCGGGGAAATTCTGGCCGGTGCTGGTCCCGGTCTGCGGGCCGATGTTGGCGTTGTAGCCCCACTGCACGCCGAGCGCGCGGGCGAAGTTGGTCGTCGCCTCGACGATGTTCGATTCGATCAGCACCTGCGGGATCTGCACGTCGAGTTGGCGGACCAGATCGCGGGCGTTGCGGATGCCGCGATCGATGTCGCGCACGATCAGCGTGTTGGTGAACTCGTCGACCATGACGCTACCGCGCTGCGACAGCACGCCCTCTTCATCGTTGCCGTCGCCGCCGCGGCGACCACCGCGCACACCGCCCTCGCCGCCGGAGCGCCCGGCGCCGCTGATCAGGTCGCCGAGCTTCTTCGCCTTGGCGTAGTTGACCGTGATGTAGGCCACCTGCAGCGGCTCGACCACCTGCGCCGCGCGCTGCGCCTTGTGCAGCTCTTCGCGCTCCTCGCGCAGACGCTTGACGGTGGAGATGCGGACGACGTTGCCCTCCTGAACGCTCTCCAGGTTCTGCGTGTTGAGGATGATGTCGAGCGCCTGATCCCAGGGAATGTCGGACAGGCGCAGCGTGATCGTGCCCTTGACGTCGTCGGTGGCGACGACGTTGAGGCCGCTGACGTCCGCCAGCAGACGGATGACGTTGTGGACGTCGGCGTCCTTCAGATCGAGCGAGATCGGTTGGCCGTAGTAGAGCTTCCGCGAGCGCCCGCCGTCGGTGCGGCCGTCGATCTCGGCCGCGCGCGACCGCGGGGCCACCGCGACCACCGCACTGGGGGCGGCAGCCACCGGGCGGGCCACCGGCTCGGGCATGGCCACCGGCACCGGGGCCGGGGCGGCGCCGGGGACGGCGCGCTGGGTGAAGACGATCGACTCGCTGACCGGATCGGCGGTGCCGCGCGGCTCGCCGATGAACGCGACGATGGTGTCGTTCAGATCGTCGACGGTATAGGTCGTCGGCGCGTCGCCGTGCAGCAGCAGGGTGAGGCGGATCTTCTGCTCGTCGCTGCTGACGTGCACCTGCTCGACGAGCGGATTGTTGACCGCATAGCGCTCGGCGACGAGGTTCTCCCCCATCGGTCCGGTGAGCTCGATGAGCAACCGGTTGGGGTTGCTGAGCATCGTGTGCGTCACCCCCGTCGGCGGCCGGCTCAGCTTGGCGAAGACGCCCTGCTGCCCGTTGTCATCGATGATCTTCAGCTCGCGCACCAGCAACACGTTGGCGTCGTTGCTCGGCGCCGCGGTGCTGACGTTCGTCACGTCCTGGCGCGATTCGACCGTGCCACCGGAGGCCCGCACCGATTCGTCCAACGACTTCGATGGCGGTGCACAGCCGACCAGCCCCGCGGCCAGCCCGAGGACCACCACGTCGCGAAGTACCGCACCCAACCCACATGCCACTCGCATCATCCGTCACTCCTGGGTAGCGCTCTGAGGCTTCTCGTCGGCCATCTCGATGACGACCTGGCTGACCTGCTCGCGGCCGTAGTAGTCGAGGCCATGTTCCTCGATCACGATGCGGCGCGGTTCGATTGTCTTGACGACGCCGCGCCGGCGCCCGATCGGCGTACCCGGCGTGACGATGAACCCCATGCCGCTGTTGTCCTGCAGCATGGCGCGCGGCGGCGACATCTCGAGCACGACGCCGGCCAGGCGCAACTGCGCCAGCTCGAAGCGCTGCAGCGGCGTCAGGATCTCGCCGTCGTCGTTCACCGGGCGCAGCGTGAGCGTGAAGGGCCGGAAGGGATCGCGCCCGCGGTCGGCCAGCGCCGCGCCGTCGTCCGCCTGTCCCTCGCCCGGCGCACCGTCGACCGGCGCGCCATCCGCCGCGATGGCGGCCACCGGGGCGACCGCGAGGTTGGCG
>JBOHWA010000979.1:0-2092 GCA_050735855.1 Binatia bacterium | reverse complement strand
CCGGTCCCTCGGCGCCGTGCTCGCGACGCCCCGCGCCTCCGCCCCCGGCGCCGAGGGACCGGCGCCCTCCAACAAGGGCTCGCGAGCCTCGCGCTCGCGTCGTTCCGGCGCTACCGCCGCCGCGGCGAGCGGCCGGTGAGCCGGGTGTAGGCATGGTAGCCGAGCCAGCGCAGGGGCTCGGGCGGCAGGCGGGGGAGGGGCTTCTGGTAGAAGGGCAGGTCGCGCCACGGGTCGTGGTCGCCGCTGTAGAGGTCGCACAGGACGCGCCCGGCGAGCGCCGCCAGGGCGAGGCCGTGGCCACTGTAACCGAGCGCGTAGTAGACGTTGCGGTGCGCGCCGCGCACGCCCATCGAGCAGACGCGGTCGTAGGTCAGCCCGATGGTGCCGGTCCAGCGGTGTTCGATCGGCGTACCGGCGAGGGCGGGGAAGTAGCCGCGCAGGCGGCGCTCGACGGCGGCGAAGGCGGGCCCGGCGCGCTCTGGCGGCTGCGCGAAGACGGCGCGGCCGCCGTAGAGGTAGGCGTAGGCGGCGTTGTCGCCGCCGCCGAACACCAGTCGGCCGGCGGCGCTGCGGCAGCCGTAGGCGATGCGGTCGAGGTCGTCGCTGAAGCCGTCGTGTTGCGTCCAGCCGAGCTCGGCCCAGCGCTGCTCGGCGAGCGGCGGCGTGGCGACGACGTGCGAGTGCAGTGGCACCAGGCCGCCGCGGAAGTAGCCGAGCGCCGGCGTATAGGCGTTGGTGGCGAGCACCAGCGCGCCGGCGCGCACGGTCGCACGCGGCGTGGTGAGGTGGATGGTCGCGCCTTCGCGGATCGCGGCGACGGGGGTGTGCTCGTACACCGCGACCCCCTGCGCCAGCAGGGCGGGGCGCATGCCGCGCAGCAGCGCGGCGGCGTTGACGCGCCCGGCGGCGGGATCGAGCACGGCGCCGTGCGCGCCGTGCACCCCGGTGGCGGTGGCCGGCAGCCAGTGCAGCGGGATGCCCAGCGCGTTGAGGCGTTCGACGCGCGCCTGGGCGTGCGCCGCGCCGCGCGCGCTGGTGTAGACCTCGAGGCAGCCGCGGCGTGCCAGGCCGGCATCGATCGCCAGGCTGTCAATCCACTGCTCGACCAGATCGATGCCGCTGCGGGTGACGTCGTAGATGCGCCGCGCCAGGCCGGGCGCCTCGCTGTCGACGCCGTTGATGCCGGTCAGCAGCTGGCCGCCGTTGCGCCCGCTGGCGCCGTTGGCCAGTCCCTTGGCTTCGAGCAGGACGATGCGCCGGTCGGGGAAGCGGCGGCTCAGGTGCCAGGCGGCCGACACGCCGGTGAGGCCGCCGCCGACGATGGCGACGTCGGCCGTCGTGTCGCCCGCCAGCGGCGGGCCGGCGACGTAGGGCGGCTGTTCGTGCAGCCAGCTCGACCGATTGTCATCTAGCGCGCCGCCTCGCATTGCATCGCCGCTTGCAGGGGAGAGCTTTACACGACGGTGGGGCGGTTGGCATCCTGTGGTCAGGAGGTCTTGTGCGTCTCGGAACCCGCGTCCGCCTGTGTCTGAAGGACCTCTACCAGCAAGACATCGTCGAGATGATCGAGCGCGAGACGCGGCGCTACGAGCTCGAGGCCATCGAACATCCCGACCATCCGGACTTCGCCCGTGCCTACCAGATCCTCTGGGACGCGTTCGGCCCGGCCGGCGAGATGGAGCCGGAGGGCGCCATCCGGCAGTTCCTGCTCGACGACGCGTTCGACCCGCTGCCGTCCGGGACGTTCATCCGCTACTTCCTGCTGGTCGCCAAGGATCGCGACGGCAATCTGCGCGGCGTCCGCGACGGCTCGGTGCTCTACAACCCGACCTACGCGCCCGACCTGTGCGTCGTGTACCTGTCGCACATCTTCATGCTGCCCGAAGCGCGCGGCACCGTGCTGACCTACTGGCTGCGCATCGCGCCGGTCGAGCTGGCGGTCGAATACCTCTTCCAGCTGCAGCAGCGCGGCAAGGTGCAGCTGCCCGCCCCCGACGCACCGGGCAAATACTTCGGCGTGCAGCTCAACCTGGTGGCGGAGATGGAGTACTTCTCGCCCGACGATCGCCTGTCCCTGCAGCGCATCCTGTTC
>JBOHWA010000978.1:0-3092 GCA_050735855.1 Binatia bacterium | reverse complement strand
CTCTTCGCGCGCCAGGTCGACCATGGCGTCGACCAGCGGCCGCCGCGCCGGATACTGCGCCGCCAACGTCAGGGCGCTGCCGGAGATCTTGCGCTCGTTGGCGGCGTGGTCCTGCAGGAAGGCGTCGAGGTCGGCCACCACCGTCTCGACCCACGCGCTCGGCGTCGGCGTGCGCAGTCGCAACATGCCTCGATCATCTACCGCATCGACCGGCCCGGTCGAAGCCGCCGTTCCGGCGCAATCGCGCGCAATCGTGAACGCCCTTCGACAGGCTCCGGGCGAACGGTACGGGCGAGGCGCTGCCGCCCGGCCGCGCCTCGGGCGGTTGCAGGCGAGCGCGCCGCGTGCACTATTCGAGACATGGCGGCCACGAGTGAGGTGGAGGGGCTGGCGCCCGACGCGGGTGCGAGCATTTTGGACAGCATCGATGCGCTGCGCTACCGGGCGCAGCATTACGGCCTGACGCTCGGCCTCGGTGTCCCGGGGCGGGTGTGGAGCCTGTTGATGGCGCCGCGCCAGGCGCGTTTCGACCGCGCGCTCGTCGGGCGGTTGCAGGCGCGCTACGACGCGCTGCTGGCTCGCGATCTGGACAACGTCGCGCGCGGCATCTACCCGCGCACGCTGCTGCATCAGTTCCCGCTGCTCGACTACCTGCGCTGCCTCCCCGCGGCGCTGCTCGACGTGCCGCGCTTCGTGCTGCGCAGCTATCAGGGCAACCACGACGATCTGCCGCCCGACATCGACCGCGGCCGCTATCCGCACTACTACCTGCGCACCTTCCACTGGCAGACCGACGGCTGGCTGAGCGAGCGTTCGGCGCGCCTCTACGACGCCAGCGTCGAGTTCCTCTTCGCCGGCACCGCCGACATCATGCGGCGCATGGCGATCCCGCCGGTGGTCGAGAGCGTGCGCGGCACGCCGCGGCCGCGCATCCTGGACATCGGCTGCGGCACCGGACGCTTCCTGCTGCAGCTCCACACGGCGCTGCCGCGGGCCCGGCTCGTCGGGCTCGATCTCAGCCCGCCCTATCTGCGCCAGGCCGGTATGCTGCTGGCCGCAGCCGACGTGAGCCTGATGGCCGACAACGCTGAGGCGATGCCGCTCGCCGACGGCCAGTTCGACGCCGTCACCTCGGTCTTCCTGTTCCACGAGCTGCCCTCCGATGCCCGCCGCCGCGTCATGCGCGAGGCGTGGCGCGTGCTCAAGCCGGGCGGCCGCTTCGTCGTGCTCGACTCGGCGCAGCTGGCCGACAGCGCCGAGCTCGAGCCGGTGCTGGCGAGCTTTCCGGCCAGCTACCACGAGCCGTACTACAAGGGGTACCTGCGCGACGATCTCGCCGCGGTCATGCGCACCTGCGGCTTCGAGGTCGAGGAGAGCGCACCGCAACTGGTCTCGAAACTGGTGGTCGGGCGCAAGCGGGCGCGGCGCCGCGCCGCGCGCTGAACGACGACGGGAGGGGGCATGTCCACAATGCGAACGACACTGACGGTGCTGCTGCTGACGATCACGCTCGCCGGCCGCGCGCGCGCCGCGAGCGACGAACTGACGGAGAAGCACAAGGCCAGCCCGGGGCTGGCGGTCGCGGCCGCGGCGCTCAACATCGTCTGCCTGCCGGTGCGCCTGATGTTCACCGCGGCCGGCGGCTTCCTCGGCGGCTTCGCCGGCTTCATCTCGCTCGGCCAACACGAGCCCGCCGACGCCTTCTGGGCCCTCACCGACGGCTCGCAGATCATCACGCCGGCGATGCTCGCCGGCCACGAGCGCTTCCACTTCACGGGCTACGACGGGTACGACTGAGCGGGCATCTTTTTTCAACGCAGAGGACGCAGAGGTCCGCAGAGGATCGCAGAGACGAAACCAATAAATCCGGCTTTCCTCTGTGGTCCTCTGCGAACCTCTGCGTCCTCTGCGTTGAAAACAATGTCCACAATCTCCATGGCTGGCGCCAAACGTCAGGCCCGGAAGCCCTCCTTGCGGGTGAGAAACGGGCGCTCGATCAGGCGGTAGGTGCACTCGGCGAGCACGAAGCACAGGGTCCACAGGCCGACGACGGTGACGGCGCTCTGCCAGCTGTACTTCGACAGGCCCGTGATCTCGGCCGCCCGCAGGACGCGGAAGCCGTACGCCAGGACCGGATAGTGGAGCAGGTAGACCGAGTAGGAGATGACGCCGAGGCGGACGATCGGGGCGCGGCTGAGCAGCCAGCGCGCGTGGGTCGAGGTCATCACCACCAGGCCGACGAGGACGCTGTAGAGCAAAGCCTGTAGCACCCGGTAGCCATGGTAGGGTACCGTCTGCGCCGTGGTGATGCCGAGCCAGACCACCCACTGCAACATGACGCCGGTGGCGAGCAGCACGGCGAGCACCAGCAGATCGCCGGCGCCGCGCTGCAGCAGCGACGAGTCCGCCCACCGCGCCCGCCAGGGGGCGCCGTAGCGGACGAAGATCCACGCCGCGACCGCGCCGCCGATGAAGCATCCGGCGCGGCCGAACAGCGAGCCGGCGAGCATGAGATGCCCGCCGATCGAGCCCATGGCCCAGGCGCGCGCCAGCCAGGCACCGTAGGCGGCCGCCCAGCCGAGCACGATGGCGAGCGCCACCCAGCGCCCGCGCCGCGTCAGGCACAGCCCGCCGATCAGCGGCAGGACGAGATAGAACTGCCACTCGGTCGCCAGGCTCCACCAGACGTTGTTGAACGGTGGCAGCGGCACCGTCAGGCCGTGGAACGAGTTCAGAAAGAACAGGTAGGGCACGCCGTGGCGCAGATCGGAGAGCTGCGCCATGTTGGCCAGGGTGCCGGCCAGCACGGCGGCGTAGTACAGCGGCAGGATGCGCAGGGCGCGGCGGACGAAGTAGCGCCGCACCGAGACGGGCGTGCCGCCGGACGCGGCGCGGATGAACGCCAGGCTGAGCAGGAAGCTGCTGAGCACGAAGAAGAGCTCGACGCCGAAATCGTTGCCGCCGCGCACGAACGACAGCGGCAAGGACACCTCGACGCCGCTGGCCGGCTTGGCCCAACTGATGATCGCGTCGGTGTGGAAGGCGAGCACCATCAACATCGCCACGCCGCGTAAGCCCTCCAACTCCGGCAG